>JAPLFV010000311.1:12474-15078 GCA_026390495.1 Pseudomonadota bacterium
GTTAAACCAGTTCCAGCTGGCGGAGACATCTATAATTTAACAGTGCTTACAAATGATTTATTGGCCAAGATTCAACAGTCGAACGATCGAGATATGCTCATCATCGTCAAAAAGATTTTTAGGTCAACGAAGTATGCTGCAATCACTTGGTATGCTGTAACTGGATACGATAACAATCCGCATCATTTGCCAGTCAGTCCGTTAGCGGTATCTGTGGTTTGACCCTTAGCTGAGTGCCAATTGATTGATATTGGGTGTGGCAGACAGCCCAATATACAGACTTTTCGAAATTCGTAATTGCATCAATGACTCCAAAGACGAACACAAAAATATTACGAAAAACCAGTATTTAGGCTACAACTAAATCTCAATTCAGAAACCGGCAACTAAAGTATAGATGTCAGGTCATAGAATTATTTTACCTTAAGATTATAGATCGGAATTCATGTCACTACTTCTCAATTGTCAGAATATTTCCAAATCGTTTGGTCTTGTACCTGTTTTTTCTGATGTATCGATGTCCATAAACTCAGACGATCGATTAGGCATCATTGGACCCAATGGTGCAGGCAAGTCGACTCTTTTGAAAATATTTGCAAGCCAGGAAACTCCGGATTCAGGCATTTTGGCTCCCAAAAGAGGGCTAAAAATCAGCTATGTACCGCAGGCAAAAGAATATACTGGTACAAAAACGATTCGAGAAATTCTGGAAGAGGCATCCTCGCAAAATGGCGACTACAACATAGGTCGGGTGGAATCACTGATTGGTCAAGCTAAATTCCCCGATGGCGATGCCGTAGCTTCTGCACTTTCAGGTGGCTGGAAAAAGCGCCTTTCCATCTGCGAAGAAATCATTGGATCTCCTGAATTATTGTTGATTGATGAACCCACTAACCATCTGGATCTAGCAGGGATTGAATGGCTTGAAGATTTATTTTCGACCGCACGGTACGCCATCGTCGTCATTAGCCATGATCGCTATTTTCTAGAAGCCGTCGCAAGCCGTATGATTGAAGTAAACCGAATCTACCCCTCCGGAACCTTCAGCATCGAAGGTGGTTATGGTAAGTTCATGGAGCTTAAAGCCCAGTATTTAGAAGGGCAAGCCTCTGCCCTAGCCAGTGCCTCAAATAAACTACGCATGGAAACAGAATGGCTGCGTCGCGGCGCACCTGCAAGATCTACAAAACAACAAGCCAGAATCAAAGGCGCTGCTATCTTAAAAGATTTCGTCAACTCAGCAACCGAACGAAGTCGAAGACAATCTGTAGAATTCGCTTTTGTATCGTCAGAAAGAAAATCGAAAAGATTAATCGAGTTAAAGGAAATCTCTAAGTCTTATGGCAATAACCAACTGTTTGAGAATATTTCATTTGTTCTCTCTCCTGGAATGAGATTAGGACTGCTCGGGGCCAATGGATCTGGAAAATCAACTCTGATTAAAATCCTTCAAAATATTGAGCCCGCTGACACAGGCTCAGTCTTTCATGCGGACCAGCTAAAAATTGTCTACTATGATCAGCATCGAGAAGATCTTCCCAATCATCTAACTCTAAAGACGGCTTTGGCGCCAGACAATGATAGCGTTGTCTTTCAAGGACGATCATTGCACATAGTCAGCTATATTCGAAAATTTGGATTTAAGACGGAGCAGTTAGGAACAACAGTGGAAAGACTATCAGGTGGAGAACGCGCGCGATTGCTGATCGCAAGAATGCTATTGAGACCTGCTGATGTTTTGATTCTAGATGAACCCACAAATGATCTTGATATTGACACATTGGAAATTCTTGAAGAGTGCCTAACTAGCTTTACGGGTGCCGTGGTCCTTGTAACTCATGATCGTTATCTGATTGATAGAGTCTGTACCGGTATGTTGGGGATTCTACCCGATTCATCCTCGCAGTTTTTTGCAGATTACTACCAATATTCCATGGCTCTTCAGACTTTTTCCAAGGCCGCTTCTAAGTCAAAATCAGGAGCATCCCAACCTCCAGCTCAAATTGAATCGACAGCCTCAGCAAATAGCGCCGCTAAGGCAATTGGTAAGATTGGACGGAAGCTATCTTACAATGAGCAAAGAGAATGGGATTCTATCGAAGAAAAAATTTTGAACACTGAGACCTTGTTGCAAAAGGCAAACGAAAAGCTTAGCAGTGATGAGGTTGCGACAAATCCAAGTAAATTGGAGGATGCGTGCAAAGTTGCACAAGACTTGCAAGCTGAAGTAGATCGACTTTATGCAAGATGGTCCCAGTTAGAAGAATTGGTGAAGGGTAGCCGATAATTGGAATAGGCTATTTTTAGTTTTGAATCTCATATCTTGAGGAAACTTAGATTAAATGAAACTAGTCAATTGGTTCTTTGATACCGAAGGCTCTGACAGAAGGCTTTATGATCGAACAGGTCAGATCGTGGGTTGTTTGGATTTGCGAAACTTATCCACTGTTAAAGAAAAATTTTCATTTTTCTATTTTCGGTCTTTAGAATTCGAGTTAATACGAAGCTCAGGTGACAATTTCTTTTGGCCTAGTCAGCTCACAAAAAAATCTAAATACGGTAACTCATATATTATTCCAATCTATCTTCGCGACGGAGACCCTT
>JAPLFV010000279.1:0-13761 GCA_026390495.1 Pseudomonadota bacterium
CAGGTTGTTCTGCTCAATGAGTCGAGTTTATTTGCCTTGCCGTGCGTCAACGATATATAAACCGCGCCGAATAAGTCAGCGCCTTAGGGAGGATATTATGAAAAAGTTACGAATTTCGAAAAAATCCCATAGCAGGATCTCAAATACACAGAGGTTGCTTTACATAATGGCCATTATGCCGTGTACGTCATGCTGAATGCAGTGAAGCATCTCTCCAGAAAGTTCGCGGTTCAGAGAATGGCCAACACCACGTTTCCGTCATCCTGAACGAAGTGGTCATCCTGAACGAAGTGAAGGATCTCGAATACACAGAGGTTGCTTTACATAATGGCAATTCATATATGAATCGAAGCATCGCAAAAATTATGGTTCGTGAATAAAAGCTAGTTCAGGAAAAAATCATCCAAAGGGTTACAAGTTACAAGTAGCGACAGCGCTAACTTTGCAAACAAATCCTCCTGCAGCAGCTACGCAGCTATGGCGCTTGAAGACAATATCATATGTGCCATCTAGGTATTCTTCGCATGAATGTCGAAAGGGAACAGCTTCTTCATGGATTTTCCTCTCGGCTTCTTCAAAAGCAGTCTCTTCTAACTCTGCATATGCATTACGCTGATAATTTCTTTCAAAATCGCTGTCATTGCTTCCATAAATGGGCTGCGCGGAAAGACATGCTAGGCCTAGTACAAGAACGCGAACTTTCATGTTTACTCCTAAGATTAAATCCGGATACGCTATCAGCAATCGTAATTGAATACAATAATCGCTAAATGCTCGTTTCCTTGGGCATGCGATAGAAGTGCCATTCTTTCTCGACCTGGTGATGATTTCAGGACATCAAATTCTACATAACAAGGTCTTTCGCCCCGCTCGCCGGCTCGCGGGGACCCCTGCTCAAGATGACGGGAAAATATGTGCCATTCTACCGCATCATGCTGAACCTAGTGAAGCATCTCATTTATGATACGATCTCTCTCTCTACCCTTCGGGATGACAAAGTTGATGTGCCAATCTTCAGATAGACCTCAACAGTTTAACTAACAGGTACCGAAACCAAAATCACTTTCGACGTTGGCGGCAGTCTTTCTGGGATTCGCCCATGATAAAAAATGTATTCGATGCTCAGTCCTTGCCCTAGCCCAAACCCACTTATATGTCTAAAAAATAGACTCCCAAAGCAACGGCAACGGAGGCAAAAAATTTCATAAATTTTATTTTTTGAAATGTTGAAAGCCTTAAACACCAAATGGCCCAAGGATTCTATCGTTCTTAAGTAGCGAATAGGGCCAAAATATAACTGTGTTTCGATTTTAACCTGAACAGTGTAAGGTAGTCGTAAATTCTGAGGTCACGAAAGAATAATACCCCTAGTCATTTTTGCCGGGTTTGGAGGAGTTGCTAGTGTCAAAGATTGAAGTCATTCCCTTTGAAAAACCAATTGCTGATTTGGAAAACCGCATTGATGAACTGCGCGAGATGGCCTCTGCGAGTTCTACCAACATGGATGCAGAGATTGCAGATTTGGAGACTCGCGCAAAGAAGCTTCGCACTGAAATGTTTTCGAGACTGACACCTTATGAATCAACGCAGATTGCAAGACACCCAAGAAGACCTAATACTTTGGAAATAATCAGCCTGGTGATGACTGATTTTATTGAGCTCCATGGTGATAGAAATTTTTTAGATGATAAATCGGTGGTAGGTGGATTGGCGAAATTGAACCAACGTCCCGTCGTAGTCATCGGTCATCAAAAAGGTCGCGGGACGAAGGATAATATTTTTAGAAATTTTGGTATGCCACGTCCAGAAGGCTACCGAAAAGGTCTTCGACTCATGAGTCTCGCCGAACGATTCAATCTGCCAATTGTTACCTTTATTGACACTCCTGGAGCCTATCCAGGAATTGATGCCGAGGAGCGAGGGCAGAGTGAAGCTATTGCTAAAAATATCATGGTCATGACGCGCTTGCGCGTACCCATTGTCACAGTCGTAGTGGGTGAGGGTGGATCTGGTGGTGCATTGGCATTAGCAGTTGCAAACAAAGTTTTCATGCTCGAACACGGCATCTATTCTGTGATTTCGCCAGAAGGGTGTGCCAGTATTTTGATGAAAAGCGCTGCAGAAGCCAATCGGGCCGCAGAAATGCTAAAAATTACTGCAAAAAATGCACTGGAGTTTGGAATCATTGATGGCATTCTGCAAGAGCCTGAGGGCGGTGCTCACAGAGATTTAGCTCAGATCTGCGAGACCATAAAAAATGCGTTAGAAGGTTCGTTGACGGAGTTGTCAAAAATGACTGGTGATCAACTTCGAGAGCATCGGTTTCAGAAATTTATGAAAATGGGTCCTGTTTTAGATTCTTAGGAAACCTGCTTTGGGCTCTTGGTGAGTTAAATCGACCCTACATCCTATGTTGCAAAACATTTGGCGAGCAAGGTGACAAGGTACCAATAGGAGAATGATGTCTACTAATACTCAGGCTGCTCCTAACGAATATATCAAAATCAAAGGACAAGGTTGCTCCGATCTTGATAAGCATGGTGACCTTGTTGGATCTTCCGATCAAATTGCAGGCCAAAAAAATTTTGATATTGATTTGCCATCCGACAAGTCTCTAACCCATCGTTTTGTTATATTCGCAGCTATGGCAGAAGGCGAATCAAGCCTTTTAAACCCATCCCTTGGAGCAGATTGTCTTGCGACACGTCTTGCGATGGAAGCATTTGGAGCTAGGTTCCTTGAACGATTCCTCAATGGGGTCTGTGAATGGGTTGTGACATCTCGTGGTACGAAAGATTGGGGCAATAAGGATCTGGTGTCGATTGATGCGCAAAATAGTGGAACCACGGCGAGGCTATTGATTGGCCTTGGTGCCGGTATTCCAAACTTAAAATTTACTATTTCTGGAGATCAGAGCTTATCTCGTCGACCCATGGCAAGAATCGTGGGTCCCCTTGTGAATCTCGGTGCTAAAATTAATGTATTAGCAAGCCATCACACGCCGCTTGATCCTTTGGATAGTCGTCACGAAGAATATTCTAAAAAGGTGTTTTTGCCGATTGAAGTCGTCGGACAGTCGATCAAAGCATTTCAGTTAAAAACTAACGTTGTAAGTGCACAAGTGAAGTCCGCTCTTTTACTAGCAGCGTCACAGGCTGTTGGTGAGAGCACCATTGAAGTTCCTAATGGTACTCGAAACCACACAGAAAATATTATGAAAGCCCTAGGAGCGGATTTGACTCAATACGAGGTGTCCTCAGACGCGACAAAGTTTAAGATGAAGGGCCCTTGGATACCGCCAGGCTTTTCTGTCGTGATTCCTAAGGATCCGTCTGCCATGGCCTTTTTTGCAGTTTTGGCTTTTTTGAATCCTGGAATGTCGATCCGCTGCAAAGGTGTGCTGAATAATCCAGGACGACTGCATTTTTTGAGAGTTCTTGAAAGGTCTGGATTGCACGTTTCCTGTGTTCCGATTGCGGACAGCAACTGCCCTGGTGAATCTATTGCTGATTTTGAGTTTAAGAGATGTGGTGAAGCAAAACCAATCATCATTGATGCCTCAGAGGTATCAGAAGTGATCGATGAGATTCCTGCATTGGCTGCTGCTGCGACGGCCTGTCGGGGCACGTCCCAATTTTTTGGATTGCAGGAGTTAAGAATTAAAGAGTCTGACCGGTTGGCGGCCATAAAAGAATTGTTAGAACTATGCGGCCAGAAGGCCGAAATAATAGGGGACAATCTTTCAATATTCCCGACGGATTCAAGAAATTCATTTAGCTATTCGTCAGACGATCACCGCATGGTCATGACCGCCTCGATTTTGACTTTATGTGCGAAGGGAACAAGCCGCATTGGGCAATCAAATGCTGTCAAGGTGAGTTTTCCTGGTTTCTTTTCAGAATTGGCCAAAATTTATACTGACTACACTGATTTTTCAGATATTTGAGTATTTCAAACATTGAGATTTTGAAAGGTTTTGAGTCTTATGATAAAGATTAAGCTTAAATTTGTAGATTAACTTAGGGCATTCATAAGGGTCATTATGGCGTTACAATCTTCGCATTTGAAACGACCGATAATAGTTGCTGTTGATGGTCCTGCTGGTTCGGGCAAAAGTAGTATTTGTGCACAGGTTTGCCGCGACCTAGATTGGTCTTATGTGAATACCGGTGCGCTATACAGAGTCTTGGCCCTCGTTTTGGCCGAGCGAAAAGTGTCACATGAAAACTCTGCGGAGTTACGGTCTGTATTGATTGAGTTTAGCTCTAAAGTAAAATGGCAACATAAAACTGGTAAAATCTTTATTGGAGAGGTGGACTATACGCCCCTCCTTGGTAGTGTCGAAGCTGCTTCTGGAGCAAGTAAAGTGGCAAAGATCCCTCAGATTCGAGAGGCTCTGCTGCCGATTCAACGAGACCTAAGTCTCAGTGCGCCTATCGGAGTGATTGTTGACGGGCGCGATATAGGTACCGTGGTGTTTCCGGATGCAGACGTGAAAATATTTATGACTGCAAGTATTGAACAGCGAGCTAGAAGGCGTCTTGCCCAGTTGATCTCTGACGGAGCATCAAGCGTAACACTAAGCCTCGCAGATATAATGAAAACAATAGGTGACAGAGACCTACAAGATTCTCAGCGTGAAACAGCGCCTATGACCATGGCGAGTGATAGCGTCATGTTTGACACGTCAAATATGGATATTCAAGAATCTATTGTGGCCCTCAAAACGCTATTGAAGACACGTGGTCTTTGCCCTTAAGGCATCAAGTTCCAATCAGAATCCTTTGGGTCTATTTCGATGGCGATGCTTTCGCCCTTTTGAGAACTTTTGTAAAGCAACGTCCGCAAAACTTGGTTCTGTCGAAGGACTAGAAGTGCTTAGAATATCTGAATGTCTCGGATTATTTTTTTTGCTGGCCGTTTTTGAATTGGGATGTTTTAGGGCGATTCGATTAAGTTTATCATTAAATTGACCGTGCTTATGGTCCAATAGATCCAGTTTTCCAGTCAATGAAATTTCCGTAATCCTGAGTTGTTCTGAAAATTTTTCTTTCAACAATAAGATGCGATCTTGAACCTCAGACAACCTTAATGTCGTTTGCTCCAGACCTGCATTTTGTAAATTGATATTGTGCTGTAGTGTTGAATTGATCTCACTCAGAGATTTTACTGCATCAATCATTTCAGAATGATTCTTTTGCAGCGCACTCTGAAATTGGTTCGACATTTGGACTAAATCTAGCTGAATCTGTGCGGTAATCGCTTTGGAAAACGACTCCAGTGAAGATTCAATGGCAGATTTTACACCTTCTGCTAAAGAACTTTGCGCGGTTTCAACTATTTTTGCAAACTGATGTGATTGTTCCTGCAAAGATCCTGCTGCCTGGCTCAACACATTTGACGATTTTAAATGGCTGGCAGTGGCTCTGGTCCAGGTCAGATAGTTTTCGACATCTTGGCTGCGGAAAATAGGCTTAATATAACGGTCAACTCTAATTCGTCCGACTCGCAAATCTTTCCCAGAAATCTGAGTCAGGCGCGATCTTTTGATCCCAAGGCGTTTCATGACGCCTTCTGCATCTAAGTCAAATTGAGAAAAATAAGGCTCATCGCCACGAAGCCAAATAATCATTGGCCAATTCGCTTCATCACTTTCACCGAGGCTGCTTGCTTGGTCATCAAGTAATTCTATGTCACTTGACCAGGTAGCACCTTGTCTTTGGAAATTGGGGGTGGATTCAGAAAGAACATTTTTCTGATATGATTCCTCCCTCAGTAAAAAAACTCCTGGCTGAACTGTAGACTCAATCAATTGATCAGATAACGAGGTGATGGAAACTGGCGAGGTCGAGGATGTATGCTCAGAATCGATGCTGGTTGAGTTCATTTCTTGCCTCCTGAGGAGGAGTTCTGAACTCGCCGAGCACTGTATCGCCAATCGCCTAGAGATTTGAAAACAGAAAGTCTTTCGGGTGCAACGACATTCTCAAAAAATAGTCTAAAACCCATCACATGCTCGCCTTCGGCAAAGCGAGTAATATCAAATGCTACTCCAAGGTTCACTGGACTTTTACCCAAAGGGGACACATCATCATTACTTCTATTTTTCATATCTGCCGCTGAAACATCTTCTTTGTATATTGTTGGGGCCACTCCCTCTTGTTGGAGTGCAGACGATGGGGTTATCTCAAGATAAATGCTTTTGCCTTTTCCCTGAGCGCTTAACCAATACAGTCCCTGACTTGCTTTTTTATCCTGGGTTTTTCCCATGAATTTATTCAAAAAACTTCTACCAGAGTTCAATAACTGGCTTGACGTGTCAATTGGAGCTGGATCCATATTTGTTTCCACTGCAAATGATTGAGGATTTTCTCTAAGTGACAAGCCATAATACATGCTGCTGCCTGGGTTCAGAGACTTTCTTCCGTCAATTGGATTATAGATGATAGCCGGCAGATAAACAGCATTGCTAAAGAAAGAAATCTCAGTGTACATGTCTAACTGAATCTTTAGTTTTAATACTTTGTAAAAGAAAGAGACGCGGATTAAAGATCGAATTGGACCTGAACGCCATGCCTCAAGCTCACTGTCAATACTACGATGATTGACTTCTACAGTAATAAAATAGCGCAAATCGCCTTTCATATAAAACGTCGTTGAGTCCAATACCGGCTCGTATTCGATAGGGTTGGTATCAGCTTTAGCAACTTCGACACTTTTCGCAACAAGCCAATTGCGTGAATCAAACTGATATTTATAACGTGAGGTATGCACTAGTGCCTGCGCACGATTGAAGACCACGTAGTTTCGCGGTGATAATTCTGGAATCGCTCCAAAATAAATTCCAACGTAAACGGCACCTAAATTGGGGCCCATTGGGTTTGTACCTGGGAAGGTTACAGATATCTCATAAACGATATTGGGCTTCAATGAAGGCCAAGAAGTCGGCTCCAATGCAGGTCCTACATCGTCGCCCATGAATGACAATTCGTCTTGGACGTCAAAAATTCCATTGCCAGTATTTTTTGTGACATCCTGGCCTTGATCCAAAACATAGTCGCCATCATCATTGATCTCGTCTATTTGAAAGGGAATGGCCTCGGCTGCACCGCTTGGTGTCGTTCGAAAAAGACGATATTTATCATTTGGATATCGGGCAATGGCGCTGACAGATTTCCCTTTGATGACAATCGGTGCTGTATGCAACTTTTGCGCGAAAGCAGACTGGCAAAAGGCGAATTTGCATAACACGGCCAGAAAAATCTTAAAAATTTTGGAGTCGCGAAGTTGCAATCAAAATCCTTGCGATTAGCAATTGAAGAGTTGATTCTATATGTTCAAAATAATAACCTTAATTCTTTGAAATTGGAATGGTACCTTGCTCGCAATTGCAGATTTTTCCTCCGATGGGTCTCAAAGTTTTAAACCTGTCGCTGAAACTTCCTGGCTGACTTGCGAGTAAGCTAGAATTTGTGGCACCCGGGAGGTGCAAAATTTTAGACAATAGTCCCTGTTCTCTTGGTTTTGCGGGCCTAGTCGACACGAATCCTTTACAGTCATTTTTTTGCGGCGGTATCCCATGTTCTTAACGTTATGCAGGTTTTTTTTGTGATTGGAATGCAGCTGGTTGTCCAAAATTTAGCCAAGAAAGGCATGAGCGTCGCTAGCATTGTCATGATTGCTTTTGCGACTGATGTCATGTTGCCCTGTTTGGCATCAGGCGAAGTGGGTAAGAATGCTTCGATACCGATAAAGGTTGATGGAAGGCAGCAGCCATTGCAAAAGGCCAAACCCGCAAAAATTACCTCTCAGAAAGTACAACCGTCAATTTTACAACCATTAAGTAAAACCCAGTCTAACATGGTCTATACAGCAACTGTGCAGTGGCAAATGCTCAGAAGTAGAGCGCATTCGTCCTTAGCGGGAACAACTACTGAAAGCTATTCTGTAGATTGGAGCATCATGGTTAAAGGTGCATCTGCAACCATAGTAACCCCACATGCCAAGTTTGATTTTCCGTGGATGGCAGCTTCTAGCTCTACTAGGGAAGGCACGATTCAAGCAACTAGAGGAGATTTTGCTAGATTATTAGGCATTGAGCAAGAGCTTCCCCAAGATGGCCGCTTGTGGCAGGAAGATTTACCTCTAGTCATTCAGATTCAAAATATGGATAGTCGAGTCTTTGAGCCTCTGTTTAAATATTCTGATGACAACGGAACCGTTTTGATTCGACTGTTGGCACGTGTAAAGCCAGAGCTTGTAAGTGACAGGGAAAAAGAAAAAGTAAAAGTTCGAGAAAAAGTTTATGTCAAATAGAAGTAGCTGTGGCAAAAAGTTGTTTATTTTAACCCCCGGGTTGTGTTTCAGTTAAATTCAAAATTTTTTATTAAGGATTTTTTATGGCAGTTGGTCCCGTGCGAAAGTTTTTGAATCATCACTATCGCCATTTTAACAGCGCTAGTTTGATAGACGCTGCAAATGGATATACAAAGCATATTGATGACGGTAACAAAATGATGGTCTGCCTCGCAGGTGCGATGAGCACGGCAGAACTTGGCTTGAGCCTTGCGGAAATGATTCGTAAAGGAAAAGTACATGCAATATCGTGCACGGGCGCAAATCTTGAAGAAGATGTATACAATTTGGTCGCCCATGATGAATATTGCCGAATTCCTGACTGGCGCAGTTTGACGGCCAAAGAAGAGACGAAGCTATATAATAAAGGGTTTAATCGAGTCACAGATACATGTATCCCCGAAGAAGCTGCTATGCGGAAAATTGAACGCTTGATGTGGCAGGAGTGGGCGAATGCGGAAAAGAAAGGTGAGTCAAATCCACCTCATGTTTATTTTTGGCGTTTGTTCGAAAAGAAGGAATTTGTAAAGCAGTTTCAGATTGATAAATCTGCCAGTTGGTTGTTTGCTGCCTGGGAAAAAAAGATACCAATTTTTACTCCGGGTTGGGAGGATAGTACTCTAGCAAACATGTTTGCGGCTGCATGTATTAACGGAAAAGTTAAAAATCCGCATACAGTGAATAGTGGAATACAAACGATGATGCGTCTAGCTGAGTGGTATACGGAGGCATCTAAGAAGTCATCAATTGGTATGTTCCAGATTGGTGGAGGAATTGCTGGTGACTTTCCTATTTGTGTCGTTCCTATGTTGCACCAGGATTTGAAACGCAAAGTTCGTCGCTGGGGATATTTTTGCCAAATCAGCGATTCGACGACCAGTTATGGTTCCTATTCAGGTGCAGTACCCAATGAAAAAATTACTTGGGGAAAGCTCGAGGAAACCACACCGAGATTTATGATTGAAAGCGATGCCACCATTGTAGCACCTTTGGTTTTTGCTCATGTGTTGAACTGGTAAAAGAATTTTGTCTTCTGGCTGAATTTGAGATTTTCAAAATCCAAAGATTGAAAGCTGGTCACCAATTTTTTTGGATTGGCGAAGTCGCGTTAATGTTGGTTGACTGTCCCAAGATTTTCCCAAAGTTTCCTAGGGGACGTACTTTTTAGTGATATAAAAAAATGGGTTCGGGTCTATTCAGGCCAGCCCCTTGTTGCCAGAGTCGTCTGTGAGCCACGCTTCCTAAAAATTGTCGTGAGTATTTTAGTGCAACCAATTGTAAAGAAGATTCTTTATCGTCCCAGAATAGATCTGAAAAATATGCTTGTCGGATAGATCGATTGTTTCCCGTTGCTGATGCGCTCGACTTGCAGCCCGACATCAAAGTTATAGGCTCTTCTACTAGAGAATTCGTGATAGAAAGCTAGAGTGGGTCCCGAAAACGGAACACTTGAAAATGACGTGTTCAAGAAGTTTTGCGTCAGTCCCAATGAAGTCCGCCAGCCCCCTTCATAGCTGGAATAGTGGATAACAACAGGTTTATCGTCGAGCAGAACCTCATGAAGTCCGCCTCGATTTGAATCAGAAAAAGAATAGATAATTCCAGCATCAATGGTCGTATAAAGTGACGTGAGACTAATCTGACTTGCATAAGCCTGGCGAAGCCCATTCAAGGCCGTAAATCTAGGCGAAAGTGAATACTGGAGGCCACCCGTCAAACCAATACCAGTGACTCTCTGATCTTGGTTTTTCAGAATATATCCAAAGGTACCCAAATAGATTCGAGACCGACTTATTGTTTCGTCTATTCGGATTCGTGTGATGCTTCCAGTTGCCGTGCCTTTAACAGCAGCCTCATCTGTGGTGTGACTTTGATCTACTTCAGCTAGCACAGGAATCTGCCAGAAAACGATCATCAGGAAGATCACTGTCTTTATCAGATTGCTTGATTTTAAAGGATTAAGCAGCATTGCCGGTTGCTCTACCTTTGGAGCTGCCTTCGTCTCGTTCAGAAGGATTAGATTCTTCGTTTTTAATATAGGCTGCAGCTCGCTTCACAAGTGATGAAAATGCTGCTGAATCGCGACGCGGCTCAACGCTTTCTGTGTATGAATAAAGTAGTTCCTTCTTCTTAGCAGGAAGTGTCGCGGCCAAACGTTCCAAAACAGTTGGTGGACCAATCCATGCAGATGAAAGGTCCCTTGCAGAGTACTCCTTCAGAACAGAATCAATGCTTTCACTATCCAACTGACTCAAAAATATCAGCGAGGGCATTCTTGAAAGCATTTTTGCGCTGATAGATTTGTTAGACATCATTTCAATCTCATCTTCAATGGAGGAAATCGTTACAGTCGTTTGATGAGGAATGACTCGCAATTTTGAAGACAGATTTCTATCTTCGGCAAAGCACTTTTTGGGATCGAACCCAATTGATTCAAAGATCTGGTTTGCGTTTAGTTGTTCCGTTACAGATAATTTAAGGCTCTTTCGACGCATTGGCGAAAGCGCTCCAAATAGTCCAGGCTCGCTTTTGAGTATGGCGCTTAGGGCTTCAGTGCTCTTTAGATTAAAGGGAAGAGGCGACAGATAGTAGACGTTTGATTCGTATCCATAGGATTGCAAGCAGGATTATCGTTGGTGCCCTGTGATCAGTGATCTTGCTTTAATTTTTGATATGCAAGATGATGAGGTGTAGATTTTATACCGGATCGAGTGAATTAATATGATTCAAGGACATGAATAGATGAATTCGAACAGTTTGACTCAGGCCGAAGACTTGGTTCAAGAATTAGCCCCTTTGCTAGAGCGACTGGAATTTGTTCAGTCAACTAAACGTCCCGAAGCGGAAATGAGGTCCGCATACAGTTTATTACGTGAGTTAAAAGAAAAGCGGTTGGTAAGTGTTGACCAGTTTGAATCGATTTACGCGCGTCTCAATGATTTAAGTGATTCATTGCGAAATCCAGAATCATTTTTAGCTTGCATTAACGACGTATTCGTTGCCGTGGACGGCATCTCTGGGGGCGAGAATTTTAAATTGAAGAAGATTATCATCCAGATAGCTAGAAAAGCTCCACCAGCTAATTACCAACCATACTCAGAATTTTATGTTTGGGTTCGGCAAGTATTTTCAGATCCAAGTCGATACTCGTCTCATTTGTTACAAAGTCGTGACGAGTCAGTTCTTAGTGTTTCTGTATCTGAAAGGGAGTCCGCTATGAATGGCACCCAAAAAATAATGGAGTCAATTCGCAATTGCGCAGATGCTTTGGATTCGGTTGATAGAAATTCTATATTGGGTTTGACAAAAAAAATCGAGGACCTTTTTAAAGACTAGATGGTATCTATAAAAAAATCGCCCTTCGGAGGGCGATTCAGTCTTGACTTCAGCATGTCGTGGATTCGTTTTCCGCTTACTGAACAATGCTCCAGCGTTCGGATTGAAACATTCCGCCATTTGGTCCGCGACCATTTGCATAGAAATAGTCAATTTTTAAAACTTGATCGACAACAATCGGAGCTGTCGATTTTGAAATTAAAACTTGGTCTGTGCCGACTTTAGAGGAGCAAGCATTAGGATTGTGGCTACCTTGATCAACAGCAGCTTCAATCTTGATTTTCACGACGGGAGTGTAGGTTTTAACGGTCCCATCAAGGTCAGGAGCCATGATGACTTCTACCACCTTAGCGTCAAACTGGCATGATTCCAGGTAAGAAGCAGAGGCAGATGTTGCGAACAAAATCGAGGCTATGATCATCGAAGCGTTTTTCATGAAATCTCCTAATATGTGTTTGATTTTCGCATCGGTCACTGGACTGATGCTTGATTGAATCGATTTACCAAAGTAATCAGAGTTTGTGAAGACTTGGCCAGCCAATCAGCTTCAAGTTATTCCTTGCAAACACATCGAAAGACTCAACCTATGGCATTTCTGGTAAGATTTCAGAACTGAATAGAATCCCTTTAGACCATCTGATATTATTAAACTAATTTAACCTAATAATGTTTCTTTTTGAGGGTGACACAATGCTTAATGTGGAATTAAAAGTACTGCTGCGCCCCTTCGGGGCTCTTTTGGCATTCTCAATATTAATTGGATGTAAGTCTCGTTCAGAGAGCGACAGTTTAAAGGGCAGCCAATTTTACAATATTGACCAAGCCGCTCCTACTAAAACTATGTACCATTATGGCGAATATGCAAATCTTAGGAAGAATAGCTTGGCAAATCATTTTGATTTGTTGACTTGGGGAAAAATTACAAATTCATATCCTCCCCATCGGAAAGGACTGTTTGTCGCAGTACATCCAGCATACAATGAAAGATATGTAAATCATCTGTTTGAGATCAAATCCGACGGTTCAGATGCTCCATGGGTTATGGCTGTTGACATTAAAGACGAATGTCTAACAAAAGACAAATTTGTTAGAAAACCCTGGGTCGCCAACCAAGAAAATAGAATGAAACAGTGGGATGCAGCGCGAGCGGATGTTTTTCAAAAATCTTGCGCGATACAATCCCCGATTGATTCATCTAACTATGAACTCTATGAAACTAGATTTGAGGGGAGTAATACTTGCTCCTCAATTTTGTCATTGTATCTTCAGCAAAATAAGATCTCAGTTGTACAGGACATGTATTGGCCTAACGATAATTTTTGGGTCGTATTGGATGAAAATTGTATATCTGATATGCGAGCAGAGCCAACTGAAGTACTCCAGATAATGAAAATTCCAGAATTTTGGACAATGGCTCCGTTTACGACAAATTGGAATCGCCATCAAGCTGATAACGCGCGGATGAAGTCATTTAGGTCTCGCTTACCTGGGGCTCATGCATTCTATATACTGTTAAGGGCTATCTACGAGTCTCCTGATTGGGACGCGAAGCTGATGCAGGAAATCAAATCTGAGGGGCTCAAGTCGGATATTCAATGGACGTTGAATTCAGGTTCTGTAAATCTAGGGCAGTTGATTAGTTTGACGATTGATAAAGGGCAAGAGTGTCAGACCTCAGGCCGATTTTCTAAAATTAGAGACCAGATTGAGTTTTATCTTCAAAAGGCTCACACTAAGGATAACTCTGATCTAACCGCGGCTCAGCATGGATTTAATTTTGTTGAATACGGCCTGAAAAAGGTAAATTGTCAAACCGATGGTGTTTCTCAGAATTTTACCAAACAGATTCCTGAAGCTAACAAAAATTCGGCGCAGTACCGGGTTGATTTTGACCTTTCCAAAACAAATGGTAGTGAAACGCTTGCAAGACTCATCATTATAAATATAACTTTATCGGATTCCGATGTCGGAGCATCAGTAAACTGTGCTGACGCGCCATATAGAAAAGCTTCCTACATTTGCAAGGTTCGAGATGCGGTTAGTCTCAGATATTTACAGTCAGAAATTAGA
>JAPLFV010000279.1:13778-25952 GCA_026390495.1 Pseudomonadota bacterium
AGGCAAATAGTGAACGAGGCGGTTTTGCTCAATTATTCAAGCTCTGATGTTTTGATGACTTATTCCAGATTTTTTAAATTGCTAAAGAAAATGAATTCTCCAAGTTAAAACCGAAGATTCGACAGGTATCCTTGTGCAGATTTCCATTAAGACGTGTTACGTGCCCGTTTTTGGTCGCCGAGAGGTTGAATTTTTTTTGAGTGATCAGATGGGTTGGGATTTCGCAAAATTTTTCAGGGAATTGCTAATATATGTCAATACGTATTACCATGAAAAGGTACATGGAGCTATTTATCAATATTTGAGAGTTTTTATGCATCAGATTGAGTTCAAAGTGTTGATACGATATGCAGCGGCATTTTTATTTACTATTCTGACGCAAAATGCTTTGTGTGAGCAGATTGCGCCCCCTCGTTTGCAAATTGTGGTGCCCATGAAAAATTCTAGGGTCAATCGCAGTGACGATTTAGCGGTCTCGAATATAAATTCGTGTAAGAAGTTTTTAAAGTATCTCTTAAAAAATGCAGGTCTCCAAAGTACGGGGCCATTTGTCGCCGCGGCCTGCACTAAATCACTCACCGCTATTCCACCAAAAACAAAAGGACGTGAAGTCATTCGCTTTGATTGGCGGCTTGTTTTTAAGGTTCAAAGGCGTGGGGGTGAGGGGTTTATCAAAGCTGATTTAAAGTATGTTAACGGGAGCGATTCAATTGATGTTGGGAATTTTGAAATCGCAAGCTCACTTTCTTTAGAGGAGGTGTTTGCTAGTGCAAAGTTGGCGCCTATCATTGCACAAAGAATTGCGTTGATGATGCCATTTCAAAGTATTGTTCTCGTTAAGAATGGCATAAAGAAAGTTGCTGATTTGGACCTATCAAGTTTTAAGTATGATTCTCGTGCCGACAAGGCAGTGGGCCAAGATCCAGTCATAAAAGCGTTCTTAATTCGATCCGAGTCAGGTCTATTTAAAGTCGATATGCTCGGTACCTTGAAACGTCGCGATAGCCAGGGAGACGGCAATGCCTCAAAGAATAAGAAGACTCCATCTGGGCTCGCAGACGACTCAATTTATTGGAACAAGAACCGACCCGCTTGGGAATTTGACGATAAGTCCTTAGATTTTGAAACTGTAAAGATTCAAAATGAATTTGAAAAAATTCCACCACGTTTCTTTGTTATTGGCTATGCTGAAAATAAAGACAAATTGATTATAAAAATTGAAAATCAATTTGTTTCGACGCAGGATCAGTCGGCAAACAACAAGTCAAAGAATGCACTCGACGTTTTGGGTCGGTCTTTTTTGGTGGGCACTCGTTTCGGTTACCCTATTTTAGGTGGGCAAACTCCCTTTGCAAAGTCATATATTTTGGGTTTGTTTTTAGAAATGCGATCGGGATTTATGGATGGTTTTAGATTTAGTTACGATTGGATTCCGAAGCGCGAAGTTCAAATTGACAGTAGCACCATTACTGGAAGCTTGAGTGTTCTTCAATTGGGTTATGCATTCGATCTTCATCTTGATAGCATGCTTTTGACTTCGATTGATGCAATGCCAAGGATTGGCGTAACAAATCTCAGTGTTGTAGAAGATCAAATTCTTGAGGACAACTCTGTTCAAACTTCAAAATTTATTCAGCAGCGAGCTCCAACTTTCGGCTTGGAAGTTGGGCTGGAAAAACAGTTGCCGTTGTTTTTATTGCGATTGTGGGGCTATGCCTCGCGTTCTACAGGTTTTACATCGGTCGACAAAAAATATCGTACAACCTCAGCTAAATTAGGCCTTAACAATTACCTGCAAGTCACAGATTTTGGTGGTGTTAAGATGGCACTTTATGGTTTTTCTGCGTGGGAATCAACGACCATTACTGTGACTGCCTCTGAAGATGAACTGGCAGAAGATGCTGCTCTTGGGGTGTCGCTAAGTAATTTTTATCTGGGCGTTGGCCTGACTCTAACCAACTGAAAATCATGCGCGAATCATATGTAGCTACTTTATATTGACATCTTTGGTCGGCGCAGAAAATGAATTCGGATGTCTAGAAAATGTTCTATCAACGCCTTATGGTAATTTTTTATGATCTTATAAATTATTTAAAAGAGTCAATGTTTGAAGTGTCTATACTCGCACTGCATCATGACGATGCCGTGTTCATTCGCCGCGTCGATGGATTCTTGATCTTTCAAAGATCCGCCGGGGTGCACAATAGCTGAAACTCCAGCATTTGCTAGGTAGTCCACAGTATCTCGAAATGGAAAGAAAGCATCGGAGGCCACGACCGAATGGCAGGGGCTATGTCCAATCTCCTTTGCTTTTTCGATGGCAATTCTCGCTGAATCGATACGACTCATTTGACCTGCCCCTATTCCAATGGATCGGCCTTCTTTTGCGATAACGATTGCATTTGATTTTACATGCCGACAAATTGTCATGGCAAACTCAAGTTCTTTTAATTGATGTTTTTGCGGAGAGATTTTAGACAGACATTTCCATTTATTTGAGTCGATTTTTTCGATGTCTTGATCTTGAAGTAAATATCCCCCCGCTATCGGTCTAAGAAACCTTTCTGTGCTGCGACCCTGCTTAGTTGTGACATCTGAAATCATAACCCGCAAATTTTTCTTAGCAGAAAGAATCTTAAGTGCTGCCGCACTGAATCCAGGTGCGATGATGCACTCTAAAAAAATCTCCGCTAGAAGCAACGCGGCGGATTCGTCGACTTCAACATTGAATGCAACAATACCGCCAAACGCACACTTTGGATCTGAAGAGAGAGCTGAGGCAAAAAGGTCCTTACTGCTACCTGATTCTAAAACTGCTGTACCACAAGGGTTTGTGTGTTTGATGATAGTGCAAGCTGGCGATGGCGCTAAGTCCGCAACAATGGCAGCCGCAGCATCAAGGTCAACATAGTTGTTATAAGATAGTTCCTTGCCTTGAATGATGGAGGCGGCGATGAGGCCCTCACTCCTGCCGATAGGACCATAAAGGGCTGCTTTTTGATGGGCGTTCTCACCATAACGAAGGCTATTTTTTTTAACTAGGTTCAAATCGATTGATGTCGGCAACTCTGAGACAGTACCCAATTGATTCTTCATTTCGGCTGAAGTGGAGGCGATACTTTTGTGAAACTCATTCGCTATGAGTGCGTCGTATCTAGAAATATGAGAAAATACTTTGCCAGCCAAAGTCTTTCTTAATGTATCAGCAGATCTTTCGCCTCGAATGCATTCAAGAACCAGAGGATAGTCATTTGGATCAATCACCGAATAAACATGCGAGAAATTTTTGGCAGCGCCTCTAAGCATCGTCGGGCCACCAATATCAATGAATTTAATCGCCTGCTCGAGGTCCATGTTCTTGCCAGAGGCATTCCCTGCAAAATCATATAAATTGACGGCGACCACCTCAATCAAATCAAAGTTGAATTCTTTCATGGATTTCATGTGATTTACATTTGAACGATCTGCCAAAATTCCTGCGTGGACTTTCGGGTGTAGCGTTTTTACACGACCATCAAGGCATTCAGGGCTACCAGTAAAATCTGCTACGTCAATCACATCCAAACCTGATTTTTTTAAAAGGTCCGAAGTTCCTCCAGTGGAGAGGATTCGAAAGCCCTCTTGACTCAGTCCTTTAGCAAAATCTAAAACTCCTGCTTTGTCGGTCACTGAAATCAATGCATAGCGATCCTTCGACATGACTAATCCTCCGATGGTCTTAAGTGTTTCAAATTTTCAATCAATTGTTTTTCTGCCCCAATAGCAAGGGGGCGATAAAATTGTTTGCCCTTCAAGGAGTCGGGTAGGTAAGGCATTTTTCTTGCGCCTTCTAAGTTTGAATGTGCATATTTGTAACCTTCTCCGTAGCCGGAGTCTTTCATTAATTTTGTTGGCGCATTTCGCAATGACATTGGTATTGGCAATGAGCCAGATCGGCGAACTTCGTCGATGGCGTCATTTATTGCTTCGTAGGCACGATTACTTTTTGGTGATGCTGCCAAATAGGTCGTGCATTGTGACAAAGGAATTCTTGCTTCAGGCATTCCTAAGACGTGCGCGGACTGGAACGTAGCTTGAGCTAGCATGAGTGCCATGGGATTGGCATTGCCGATGTCTTCGCTTGCCAAAATAACTAACCGTCGAGCGATAAAAAGTGGATCTTCACCAGAATCTATCATTCGTGCTAAATAATAAACTGCGGCATCCGGGTGGCTTCCACGGACCGATTTTATAAATGCTGAAATGGTATCATAGTGCTCCTCGCCATCGCGATCATATCTGAGAGGAGTTGCGTTTGCCAATTGGCTGATGTGTTCAGCGGTTATGAAGGGACTTTCAGCTGCGATGACGCAGCAAGTTTCCAAAAGTTGTAAGGCCTTTCGTGCATCTCCATTTGCAGATTGAGCAAGTTGCAGTGCGGTTCGACCTTCAAACGCTTTCTGGTTCCCTGAGATTTGACCCAAGGTTTTTTCAAGTAACTTTTGAAGTTCAGCTGTTTCTATAGATTTAAACTGAAATACAAGTGAACGCGACAGAATCGCATTGTTGACAGAAAAGGATGGATTTTCGGTTGTGGCTCCAAGAAATTTGATATGACCGCTTTCCAGAGTTGGCAGCAAAACATCTTGCTGATTTTTAGCAAGGCGATGAATCTCATCAATAAATAAAATATGAGCCTTCTCTCCATTTTGAACCGCTAACTCCGACTGGGAAAGGCTTAATCGTATGTCTTTGACAGATGCGTGAACCGCTGAAAGATAAGAAACGTTGCGATTGGAAAGTCGTCCGATGATTTGCGCCAAAGTCGTTTTTCCAGTCCCAGGGGGACCCCAAAAAATCAGATTGTAGAATGAATCTTTTTCTACAAGCTTCCAAAGGACACTATTCGGTTTCCAAATATGACCCTGCCCAATCAAAGCATGAGCTTCATTCGGACGCATCCTTTCTGATAGAGGAAGCGAATCTAGAGAGGCGTCTTGAGGGCGGGAGTCTGTCAAATAAACCTCAATAATTTAAATGGGTTAATTCGCTCTAGAGGCATCCGAGTTAAGTGTAGGTAACTTTTGCCGACACCCTCTCATAAGAAATAGAACTTATTGAGAGCTTTATTGCGAGGACTATAATGAATTTATCTATGCAGTTCAAAGATTACTTAACTTTGTTTTCAACTGCCTCTAATGAGCCTCTCACGCTTCAAAAGGTGTTAGTCCCGTTTGGAGTCGTCGGTGCGCCAGCCCATGAGGATCCTTACATATTGGTAGGGCATCTTTTAGATGGGCTCGCGATGGAGTTTCTTGACTTAGAAGACATTGACGCCTCTGACGTCATTAAGATGGCTGAAGATCTTGGTGTCGAGATTTGAACGGTCTTAAAATGACGTTTTCTGAAGCCTTTGAGTCTGATTCTTCCGCAACTGGGTTAGTTGATTTGAGCTACCTAACGCTCGCAGTCAGCCATATTGACTAAATATTTTTTAACTCTCCTAACCGTGTGTTCTCAACTGGCTGCACATTGGCCTACCATAAAATGATTGAATCATCCTGAAACTATTCTGAAAATTTGGCTGTTGCGACCCAATTGTAAGTTTCAATACTTTTTAAAAGCGATTTAGTGTCTAAAAATTGGAATTGAATAAATCTTAATCAGAACTTATGATTCCCCAAATTTTTGACGGATTTGGGGGGAGAGCAATGAATTTACAGTTTAAATGTCTAGGAAAAGAGCTGAGATCGCTGAGTTTTTGGAATCGCTCCTTTGAGTATAGCCTCATTGTTTTGATGACAGCATGTGGGACTCCTCGGTCTAAAACCGTTGAAATCACAGCGCAACCCACCATTGTCACCGATGTTTCGACCTCGACCTTACCGCCCTTAAATGAATCTGACAGTTCGGGAACGAATGCAAACGTCAACGTTGCGACCTCATTGCGCGAAGCGGATTCCAAGATCGTGAATGCAGCTCCTGCATCCGATCGAATTTCAGCTCACGTTACGCTTAAGAAGTCGGAGATTTTTGGAAAGACCTTCCTTTATGGCTTCGATCTTCAATACTCTTCTGTAGGCAATGCCGAGTATTCTCTTTTAGATCAGACTTTGGCCCTTGGACACATTCCAGCTGTATTTAGGCAAGTCGACCAAAAGCTACAGCTTTTGGCTGATAATCAAAGGTTGTTTGAAAGTGTCGTGAATCGCCCAGAGACCTTGATAAACGAATATGCGATCACCTCTGAATCATCAGAAGAACTTACCATAACCATAGACAGGCCTGGGATGCTCTTGAACAAAACGGTCAATGGAAAGGACGCCCCCGCCCCGCAGTCACATTGGTTAAGAAGTCTTAGCTACGTCGCGGAAGGAAACTACCTCCTGCAAGAGACTGCTATTATGAATGAGAAGGGTGAGGTTCAAACCTTTATGGAAAGCCTTTTTCCTAGGGCAACCTTGGTTCCAGATGGATATGTCGGAATTGAAGACAATCGTGACGAGAATCCAGATGCCGAGCGATTTATGTTTCTAGGCGCGGAAAAGGTATTTGTAGAACGAAAACAAACGAATGGGGTCCCAGTTCGTGAACAGACGACTTTTGCTAGTCGCTTTCATTTGAAAGACAAGGACGCAACGATTGATTGGTATGTGACAGCAAATGCTCCTGACGAATTGATGAAAGAGTTAAAAAGTGGAGTCCTTGCGTGGAATCGATATTACGTGGACCAGCTTGGTCGCGAAGTCGTCCGATTTATGGGTCGTTTGCCGGAATCTGTAAAAATTGGTGATCCTCGTTACAATGTCATTAATTTTGATACAGTTGCAGAAGCGGGAGCTGCCTATGAAAGTCAAGCTGTCGATCCGATGACAGGCATTCAAAGCCATTCTCTGATTTATATGCCTTATGCTTGGTATAATATTGCGGCTGGACTCATTAAAACAAGAGAAATACCCGATTCCAAAAGCAAGATTGTTTTTGGTCCTAAATCACCAGAAGTCATGTTTGGTCAATCAAAACCAGTCGTGCAATGTTTAAGATTTGCAGAAGAGGCACTTGCCTCAAGAACACCCGAAGAAACCGTTGATGATTTTGGACGTAGGGTCTTTATTTCAACATTGTTTCATGAGATGGGCCATGCTTTGGGTCTCGGCCACAACTTTAAGGGTTCTATGTCATTTGATGGCGCTCAGCCGTGGGATGCGCATAAAAATCCAACAACTCATTCTGTCATGGACTACAATTACTACCAGCACGAATTAGATCTTGTTGGTGAACTTGGTACATCAGAAGGCCGACGCCTTGAGTACGACCGTCAAATCATCAGCCACCTGTACAATGGCGGCAAAGATATCGTTAAAGATAAAGATCCAATTTTACCGTCTTGCAATGACGACGATGCCGATGAAAAGGGCGGGGGAATTGATCAGAATTGTCTGAGGTATGACGCAGAAAGTAATCCTATTTTAGGCCTTGAGCACGCTCTGGTCAGGTTCAAAGAGGCCTCTGGGTCCAAAGGTTTGGAGAAGAAAACTTTATCTGAAGCGATTCAGTTTCATAGAGATCAGTTAATCGCAAAATTGAGTGATGCTCGACTCAGCCCAGATGCCAAAGGTGCAGAAACCATTGTTAAGAGCAAGGCCTCCGGTTTAAATCAGTTGATAACTTATTATTTGGCAGGAGGGGCGCAGTCTCTGCGCGTAAATCTAACGAATAATGCAGGATCAATTCGAAAGTGGCGCCACGTGGACAAGGATGACGGGATCTCAATGACGGAGGCGGATCGTCGCACAAAATATGTTTCGCTTGTGAAATCTGTCTTGTCGATGAAAGGTTTACCCGAGGCTCCTTTAGCCGCAGTCCAGGGTTTGACGGATTTGATAGTGGCGGTCATCCAGCAAAATGAAAGGTACGGTACAGTCGAGGAGCGACAACTGCTTTCGACAAAGCTAAAAGGTATTGTCGATCTTGAAGTCTCCAAAGCTTTTGCAGCAGGGTTAGGTCGGACAAGGGCTGGCCTGGCGGAAAAATTGGGGTTTGACAAAGAGTTGTCATTTGCCTCTGGCTTGATCGATGGAATGCCATTTGAGCAGTTTGCAGTTAATACTCTGGTCGAGATGGTTGACGTAGATTTAACTAAAGATTCTCTTGGAGATTCGAATGCCGTTAAGGCTCGTATGAACGCGGCTAACGCACTTGCGACTTTTGGAGCGTCTTCCGATGACTACAAATCTGAGATTGAAGCAGCAAGATCAAAGCTAACAAAAATTTCTAAGGAAGCCCTAGTGATCGGAAATCAAGATGTGAGAGATCATATTCGAACACTCTTAAAAACCTTGTAACATAGTCGATGTAAAATTAGACCTCCGAAGTCCATTTGAATGAATGGTGATTTTGGGGTCTTTTTTTTTAATTGGTTTGAGGCCTACAATAAATTTAAGATGGCTCAAACAATTTTAAAATCTGTATGAGCAATAGAAAATTCAATAGGCTCTTGAGTGCGGGGCTCGCACTCAGTTCCCAGGTGTAGTAGACTAAAAGCATTACCTTAACGGAGTTGTTTGACGTGAAAGTTCCAAAAATACCTGATGTAGAATTGGCATTTACGTTTGCCAGAAGTAGTGGTCCCGGCGGGCAAAATGTGAATAAAACAAATAGTAAGGCCATACTTGCTTGGAATATTATGTCTTCAAAGTCCATTTCAGAAGCTGCTAAGGCGCGTTTTGTAGAGGCTTATGGAAATAAAATTAATGATATTGGAGAGGTCATCATTGCTTCCGATGAGACTAGAGATCGGATGCAAAATGAAGCTCGCTGTGTTGAGAAATTGATGGAAATGATTCAAGCGACGTGGCTTCCACCCAAGACTCGCCACGCGACGAAGCCAACAAAGGCGAGTCAAAGGCGTCGGGTTGAAGGTAAAAAAATCCGAAGTGATGTAAAGGCAGGTCGCGGACGTGTCAAAAGTTGGCAATAAAATTGCAGATAAAAATTATAGCTTTTGCTTGGTTTCCAATCGACCTTTGTTTCTTTTTTTGGTTGTAAGAATATTGATTGGATGTTTTTTGACACTTTACCTTTCTGAGCCGCTGCGGTCTCAAACGCTTTTAGAGCCTCAGACAGGTTCTCCAGGGTCTCCAAAGAGCGAACACAAAGTAGTGATTGAAGTAACCCCTGATTTTATAGCGACTCCCGTCTCTTACCGACTCTCTATATTTGCTGGTGACCAGGGGGGCGGACCAGTGCGATTTAATACTCGTTTCCCCACGGAATCAATCGGTCAAAACCCAACAAGTTACTATCACACTCAAGCCTTTGCAGGTTTTGGGTTGGAGGTAACAGTCGATACAGGTGCTATTCTGATTGAATCGATTGTGCGCAGGGATTTAGCACACCCTAATATTGAGTCTCGGATCATCGATGAAGAAAGAGATAAAATAGATCAGAAAGTCATCAACGACTTTTCATTCGATAGCGTTGCTATTGTAACTGGATGGGCCTTCGGATCACCTTACCGACAGGCTTGGTGGAGAGCATCATTGTCGGTGCTAACGGAAAGAACGAACATGCGAGTCAATATTCAGGACCGAATTGCTTCTTCACAGCAAATTGTGACTGCTACCTATACATTGTGGTCATGGTCCTTAAGAGCGAGAGCTTTTTTTCAAATTGCTCAACTTGGTCCTGTAGATTTTTTGTTAGGGCCTGAGATCCATCTGCCCATTTATAGTTTTGTTATTTCTCGCGAGGATGCTGGAATTCCGAATTGGATGAACGAGCGCCTTGATTTAAGGTCCTCCGCGGCAATTGGCGCTTCTTTTGCCGTGAGTTACGGTTTCTAGTTGTAATTTACGTTAAGTGCATGAGAATGAAAAAAAAATCAAAAAGTCGAATCACTTAAATAAGTGTCATAGTCTTTAGAAAATCTAGGCCTTCTTTTTTGGACGACCAGTGCCCATTCCTATAATGCTCTTTTAACAAGGTTAGAACTCGACCTAAGTCTCGACCTTTCAACTGAGGGTACTCAGCCATAAGATCGTCTCCACTTATTGGCATGGGATTAATTCGCATTTCAAAAAACTTGCAGTCGACTTCAATTAGGTTTTTAATCAATCTAAGCCTTGTTTTGTCTTGAAAACAGGTGGCAAGGCAAGTCCATATTGGACCATAGAAATTCTCAATATTATGTTTTTCATCTCCAGAATGGAGAAAATCTAAAAAGTCCATTTGATTTGAGCGACTTAAAAATTGATCTTCAAGCCTCAACCACCCTGTCACAAGGGACGCAAAAGTTTTTTGTTTGTTTTGAGACCACTTTAACAACAGACCCATATTTAGAATCTCGTCGGAGGTTTCCTTTGTACGTTTGAATAAACTTAAAAATGTCAAGACAAGCCAAGGTTGAATTTTGAGGTCTACGCTTGATCGTTCTTTCTCGAATTTCAATTGAATAGTTGTAGGAGGAAGGTTGAAACGATTTAAGACTGAAGGCAAAAATGAATTTTCAATCAGAGTGGTTACAATGTTTAAGGAATTTTGCCCTCGGTAAATTTGCCAAAGTTCTTCGCTGATTCGTTCAATAGACACTTTTTGTAAGCCATCTTTTAACCTTACTGCCGCCTGCATGCTTAGCGGATCAATACTAAATCCTAGTTTTGAGGAAAATCTAAAAAGACGCAAAATCCGCAGATAATCTTCCTTGATCCTGTCATCGGGATTTCCCACGAATCGAATGACTTTTTTGGATAAATCGGTACGTCCGTCAAAAAAATCGTAGATGACTCCATTTCGATCTTCAAACATCGCGTTGATCGTAAAGTCTCGACGCTGAGCATCCTGAGTAAAATCGGCACCCTCAAAGTTGACGACGGCTCTGCGTCCATCCGTTTTTTCATCAATTCTCAAAGTCGTCACTTCCCAATGACCCTTTTGATTTACAACGGTGACAGTCCCGTGTGACAAGCCAGTCGGAATGGATTTCCAACCCATTTTTGCAGCTTGTTCAATCACCTCATGTGGTCGTGCGGTCGTTGCAATATCGTAGTCGGACGGGGTCAGCCCCATTAATCGATCCCTTACACAGCCACCCGCAAATCTCGCTTGAAACCCGTTGTTTTCAAGCATCTCAAGAAGTTCCAAGGAGCTCTCTAAGGAGGGGGAGCGGTTTGATTTTGGGGTCATATCAGGCCCCTGTATTTACGGACTGATAGCGTTTTGCAGAAAAGGAGAAAAAAGAAATCGATGCCATGACGAAGATGATTGTCACTCCAATCTGCATCAAAATTTCTTGCCAGCTAGACTTTCCAAAGAAAATTTTCGATGGAATTGCCGCCACAGTTGCAACTGGAAGTATAAAGGTAAACAAATTTTGCATCATCCGAGGAAACACACCTGTTGGATATTTAGCCAATGAAAGCAACGACCAGTAGGCGTCTTCTCCTTCGGCAAGTTTTTCCGCAAAAAAGGCAGGTGATACGACCCAAAGTGCAATTCCGTAGCGGATTCCAATGCCAAGAATAAAGAATGCGATGAGGCCCAATGTTCCTGATATCGTGAATTCAGCGCCATCACTATAGACCCGGTAACCGCAAATTCCAAACAGCACCATGTTAATGATTAAATTTGGTAAATTTGAAATTATGAATTCAGAGGCTGTGTGCATCCCAATCAAAGGGTGAAGAGGTTTTAGCAAAACATAATCCATTCGTCCCGACCATACAAACCAGCCTACATGAAACAGACCACTCAGAAAGAACGTCGTGAAAAGTTGGTGCCCAACTTGATAGAGCATCGCCACAAAATAAACTTCGTTCAACGTCCAGCCTGCCAGTGAACCGCCGGCAAATTCAATTCCCATGGACAATCCAGCTAAATTGGCAAACAGGAAAAACGATTCGAAAACAAAGAAAAAAATCAAATTGGCCCTATAGATGAGCATATTGTTCGTTGAAACGATCGCTACCTGTTTAAAGATGTTCCAGTAATGCCTCATATTCCTATGGCCTCAAATCGTTTTATTCCTCTAAACCACATTAGAGACATTAAACTTACCATAACCATCAATATAATCACGCCTCGCAAAAATTCGTACCAGAACAACTCAGAGGGAATTCTTCCTAGGGCGACCAAAGTAGGAAAACCCGTCATATAAAAGGTTGGTGTCCATTTAGCGAAATTATACAGCCAAGCAGG
>JAPLFV010000193.1 GCA_026390495.1 Pseudomonadota bacterium
AAGTCTTAACACTCGTGAGGATCGTCAGCAGTTCTTGTTAAATTTGATTTGTTTTGCGGGCTGTATTGAAGGACTATTTTTCTTTGCAGCATTTGCCTACGTCTACTATTTGCGAAACCGTGGCTTACTGCACGGACTTGCGGGCGGCACAAATTGGGTGTTTAGAGACGAATCTATGCATATGGCGTTTGCGTATAATGTGATTGACACTATTCGAGCCGAAGAACCAAGTCTCTTTGATGGTTCTCTGATTGAGCGGGTCAAGGAAATGCTGAAGGAAGCAATTGAATGTGAAAGCCAATTTGCAACGGATGTATTGGGCGGCGATGTGCCTGGTATGAACGCCCAGCAGATGAGGCAATATCTAGAATTCATCGCAGATCAAAGGCTGAGCATGCTTGGAATCACGCCGATGTACGGTAGTAAAAATCCGTTCCCATTCATGGAGCTTCAAGATGTTCAGGAACTGACAAATTTCTTTGAAAGACGAGTCAGTAGTTATCAAGTTGGCATTACTGGAGAGGTTGCCTTTGATATGAATTTTTAAGTTAAATTTAAAAAGAAACACCCCCTTGAAGATCGCGTCTTCAAGGGGGTGTTTTGGTAAGACACTGGCTTGCCAGGAACTCAGAGCTTTTGGGTGCAGTGAATAAAGCTGTTTGCAAAGAGATCTTTTTTTTTATGAAATTTTTGTGGCCTCTCAATTGCGAGCGAGTGGACAGCTAAACATCGATGAGTCTGATGACATCGGAACTGGAGCGATTTCTTTTGTTCAGTTTTTCAATTCAGCACTCAAATTGTCGCCTCATTTACATATCATTTTTCTTGATGGCGGTTTTACCAGAGCTGGAGGCGGGGGATTTGACTTTATTCCATACAGTGGCTTTTACAGTGAGTTAATGTTTGATATCCTGCACGGGATCATCAACCGCTTAGAGCTAGTGTTTAAGGAGTTTGGATATGTTCGCGATGACGGCGAAGGTGTTGAAACGGAGCTTGAAGGAGATATACCGTTACCGTTTAAGCCACGAGCACCAAAGTCCTACAGGCGAAATAATAAATCAAAAGATTCGCGGATTTTTCCAGACCCAAACAAGCTAACAGTCAAAGACTGGTGTAATGTTCACTACAAGCATTTTTCCCTTCATGCCGGTGTCGCTATTCAAGGCTCAGATCGCTTTGGCTTAAGAAAGATGATTCGTTACACGGCGAGATCTGCAGTGTCTCCGTCATCGTCATCCTGAGCAAAATACGTCATCCTGAGCAAGGCGAAGGATCTTCACCTAGTTCAAACAGATTCTTCGCTTTGCTCAGAATGACCTGTATTGAAGGGACTAGTGAATTAATCTTCACGCAGACGGCACTTGCAGAGCAGATGGCGACTCTAGTTCCCCCGTTTGGTTTAACTTAACTCGCTACCAAGGTGTATTTGCGCCGGGTCATGAGTGGCGAGATTTTATTGTGCCTGGACCAAATAAGAAAAGAACTGAGCCAAGTGATTATGATCCACCAAAGCCCAAGGAGAGCAAGCCTTCAAGTTGCAGAGCTGTGGGTGAATTTTGGATTCCTTGGGCCGACCTTATGAGGAAGATGTTTGGAATTGATCCCGAAGCTTGCTCTTGCGGTGGCAAGTTTGTTGTTCGAGAAAAAGATTGTGTGACTGATGCAGCGGGTATTGCATCGATGATGGCCAAGATGGGACTGTCTGCGACGCCTCTGCCATTGGGCAGGATGAAGATTGCCTCCTAGCCGCAATAAGTGTATTTACTCGAGGCGAGCTTTAAGTTGTTTATCTTCTTTTCGTCATGAATCTTCTTGAGCCGAGGTGAATGTTCTAAGCCGTAGCGAATCAATTCACTGAGTGGTTTTTTTTGAATATTTCTTTGACTACTTTTTTGAATATCATTTTGACTATTCTTTTGTTCTTTCTCTTGCTGTCCAAGACTTGTGGCAGCAGGCAATGAACAAGCTAAGAGCAATAAATAAGCAGTAACTATACGCATCCCGTCTGAACCTCCTGTTTAAGCGAGATAATGCAAAGAAATTGTATAAAAATACAGATAAAGGTTTGATTAGAAATTGAAGCGTCTTATCAAAGGTTTTGCGATTAAAGGAAATATTCGATCCTATCGCCTTAAAAAGCTTTTAATCAGGCAACGCGCTTGCGTTTTTTACGGGCGTGCCAA
>JAPLFV010000219.1:0-11616 GCA_026390495.1 Pseudomonadota bacterium
CTAGGCGAATGGTTTCATTAGTTTTCAAAGATTTTGAAAACTAGATTGGAACTGCTTTTCAAATGGACAAGTACTAATGTAGCTAAAAGTCTTTCTGTGGAGCAATTAACGTAGGGAAATCGGGACTATTTAATGGCAGCATACTCCATTAGTTTCTTGGAGAATTCTTCGAATCTGTTTGATTCACTATCTATGATTCTTAAGATGTCTGTAAATTTTGGTTCACAGAGTCCTTTTTGCCAGCGATAAATTTTGAATCTGGAGATTTCGTTTAAGGTTTTTAAACTAGGAAAATTCGGGTATGACATTTCAAAAATGTCTATCAAATGAATGTGCGACATTGATGTCAATGGCAATTCAAGTGTTGATCTGACTAGGTTGCAGATATCAATATTGCGGTATTCACACATGCTTACAAATTCAGTCCATTTTAAAAATGACTTTTTCTTTTCAAGTCGATGAATCCTGTGGGGAGTCATCTTTAGCAATTTGTTTAAATTTCTTTGAGAGCGACTTCCTCGTATCGCCATGACAAAATTTGCCTGAATGTCTAGATAGTCCATTTTCATTATCCAAAGGAGATGGTGAAAGTACTTTCGATATCAATAGAATTTCAATTTTTTGAATTGGATTGAGGCAAAGAAAAGATGCGACCAAAGCCGCATCTTAGTTCATCAGGAAAGAAGTCCACTTTAGATCTTGCTTTGACTAAAAAGGATTTTAGTAAGCAACGTAAATAGAGACCGGACATACATCGACGATTATTGGACCGCCATGAGGCCTCAGTTCGACGCTGATTGCCGCGATTAGTGCGCCGTATCCACCATTGACTGTGTGCTCGTAACCCATAGTGTAAGAGCCAACTCTTTTTGTGTTAAACAATCTTGTGGGCTCAATAACTTCGTTTGGATTTGCTTTGATAACACTTGCTCTAGCAAGTCCGCATTTTTGATCCATAGCTACCATGAAGCGTTTGATAGGTGGGGTTCCATTTTGAAGATAGAGAATTCCTTGACTGGCTTCGCTGACATTGACCGTTCCGACAAATTGATAATTGGTTTGAGCAGCTATTGGAGTGCAAAAATGGTGGGATGCAGTCGTACCGGGAATCAAGCAGGCGTCAATTTGTCCAGGAGGGCAATCGAGTGCATATTCCATTGCGCAAGAATCCCCTGTGCTTGGATTGTCAGAAATGACATCAAATATGAAGAATGCTCGACCGTTTCCAACTTCGCTAATCTGCCTTCTGGACTTAAGAGTGTTGAAGATTCGTCGAGCGTCGGCCCAGCGATTCACAAGAATGAGTAGTTCATTTCTTTGACCTACCGCAGCACCTAGGTAGCCATTTTCAAATTGATAATCTCTGTTAAATGCATCTCGAGCATCCCAATGTAAAGAACCGGGACCGGCATTAAAACCTGGCAGGGGGCCGTTGCCTATATCTTTGAAGGCGATTTCGATTTGCGCCGCGCTTAGTGGCTGAATGGTTAAAACGGCAAGAAAAACGGTTACAAAGAAATTTAACATCACTTTCATAAGATTCTCCAGTTGAGGTGTTATCGATGCCTTAAGCGACATCTCTGGAGGGGTTTATATTGGGTGTGCCTATTTTTTAACAGGCCAACTTTTTTTTTCCGAACGCATATTCGTTCGGTGAATGTTGTGGTTAGCTTAAGTAGAAGGGTTTGTCTTGATTTCCAGTGTCAACAATCAAGTATCTGGCAGATTTCCCAAGTCCAATTCTTTGAATCTTTCCTTTTGAAATCAGTTGATTGATTTTTTGAACGGTTTGAGTTTTGCCAGTCTTAAAGAATTTTTCTAACACGGATCGTGGCACTAATTTCCCCGGCAAAATTATCTGAGGTGGGTCTTTAAGGTTCTGATCAGACGATAAATCATATTTTTCGGTAAGCGGATCCCCGTCATGTAACGATTGTGTTATCTGCGAGAATCTGGAGTTTAACGTCGCCTCAGACTGAAATTGCAAAGCTGGTGTTTCAAATATTTTGAACCTTATGGACGGATGACTCAGGTATACTCTGTCCCCTTTACGAGATAGCCGAAGTAAATCTTGAGAATTTTGGTTTATCAAAGTTAACAGCTTCGAAAGTCTTGACCCATGCCTGTCTTCGTCAAATTTGCGGAAATTGAAGCAATTCCTTGCTATCGAATTTAAGTCAATCGACTCTCCCTTTAGAAGTGCTGCAAGTAGCTTCGAAGCAGGCATAGATACAATTTTTTGTGTTGAGCCATTCGATGAGACATAGATTTCATGAGACTGTAAGCGAATGACGATGCTGAACTCTCTCAATGACTTCTCAATTGCGTCCTTGCTTTGTTGACATTGCAAAAACTGATGAAATGGATGGCCTTCAATTTTGGATAAAGACTTCAAGAATTGGCTTGCAAAAGAAGACGAATTTGCGCATGCAGTCAAAAAATTTTGTTCGTTGAGATCTTGATTGAAAGCTAAGCGTTTTAACTCATCGATGAATAAATCTTCGTGGTGGAGTGACTCCAGATTCATCGTGGCCAATGCGGCATGAGAAAATTTCTTTCCTGCCAAGTCTTGGAATCGACGATCGAACAAACTCAATATATTAAGCGAAATGCTATAGAGAAGCGCATCGTCGGCACTCATTGACGTAGAAAACGTGGGCTTTGAAATAAAATCAAGAAGAGTAACCAGATTTTCCATTTGAAGTGCGTTTGGATTTTCGAGCCATTTCCAAGTCCACAAATATAGTCGCTCTATCAGTTCGCTCGGTCTTATATAGTCGCTGGGATCGAAACTCTTGGGTTGAATTCCCATTAATGTTTGAATGTCGGACTTAATCAGATAGCTCTCATTGGAGAGTAGGGAAATGTCTTCGATGATAGATTTCACGGTGCAAATGTCTGAAGGTACTGATAGATGAGGAAGGCTTAAAGCCCATGCCAAGAAATAGCTTGATTGAGCCCAACTTGGATGAATGAGGCTCTTATATTGCCGCATTTCATTGATTTGACCTCGGCGAAACATCAGACGTAACTTCATCGCGCAAATTTGGTCCGAAGTCTGGGGTAGATGATTGGACGTGATGAGCGGTTGAAATTTGTTCCACAATGTTTCAAGTTGAACATCGATGTTCATTCCCAAAAATTCGAGACAAAAAATTATATTTGAGTCTATGAGTAAACGGTATTCGTGACAATCGGTGAGGCTTTGAGATCGGCGGAATTCTTGAAGTGCATCGATGAATTGACCTTGATCAAAGTAGTTCAATCCTTTCTGAAAACCTACCTGAAAATATTTGTCGTTTTTCGATGAAATCTCATCGAGTATACTATTACTTTCTTTGTAGGCTCTTTCTCGGCGCAGAATGCTTGCATGAAGACACAGGAGGCAAGCAATCCATAACTCATTAGTCGTGCTCGATCTATAAAGAGTGGTGAGTGCGTCTAAAGGATAGTTTTTAAGGAGTGATTGAGTTTCCAATATCTGACCAGTGCATCGCCGTAAAAAGAGCTCATGGCATGCTTCATTTGATAAAGCTGCCAAGGCAGAAACTGAATTTTTCGGATGCACAGGATGATCCATAATATTTCTTTGCAATTTTAATGTTTCTATTAAAACTGTGTCAATTTATCATGCAATTTATTAAAAATCATCACTATTTTGTTTAATTTTTACTCAGCTTAGCGTATAAGTGATTTCCGGCTCAAATATGCGAGGCTTGTGCGAATGGGACTTCTGAAATATTCACTGTCTAATGGTACAAAATCTCACAAAATTAGTGGGTTAGGCTTTGCATTGACCGTGGCTCTTGCAGTCCTGGCAGCATCGCCTTCGCAGGGTTCAGTCTTCAAAGTCCTATCTTATGAAATGGGGATCGGTGAATCCTGTGAAAATCAGGCGGTTTCGCCGAAACGTCCCTCGCTTTACGAGGGCTCAGGGTTCAAAATTTCTTCTGAGTTCTTGGGCCTTCAATCGGCCAATTCACAAACTAATTACATAGTTACCGCAGCCCATGTCATTGGAATTGGTCACTCGCTTTGTATTGGCGTTGAGACTTTGTCGGGCCAGTTTATTGCAGGTCGACTTCTGTTTTCTGATTTTCCTCACGACCTCGCTTTGATCTCGGTCGACTCTCATGAGCTTGCCGGAATCAAAACCATTCCTGTAGCGAAATCTTCGGAGCTCAAAAAAAATGATTCGGTTTCTTTAGTTGGAATGCCAAAGGGTTCTTCTAAAGTTTATATTTATAAAAATGAATTCTTGCGTCAACTGGATCAAACCTTAAGTTTACGTAACCTCGCAATGATGGAGTTTAAATCGCAGTCCAATATGCCAGCACTCAGTGAGTATGGCATGAGTGGTGGCGCGGTCTTGAATCAGGTTGGTGAACTGGTTGGAATGCTGGTGAGCCATCACATTTCTACCAATGAAAAAGATGATCTTGTGGAAACATCAATTTCAACTTTTGCTATTCCTATTGAACAAGTCGTCGAAAAATTGAAGGGCTTCATTCAGTATCCTAATAATGTGCTCAACTTAAAACTTATTCCAAATGGACAAATATTCCTTGGTCTTGGAAATTTGAAACTTACTGGTTCTGAGATTGATGAGGATCTTCTAGGAGATATTGGCGGAGCACGTGGTTCTGGAATTGGTGGAGCGCGTGGTTCCGGTATTGGCGGTGATGGCAACTCCGAAATTGCACCAGCGAAAGCAATTCAGATCTCTGTCGGTTCAACTAGTGACGCTGAGAACACACCTACAGAGTATGTTTCATTTGTGGATTCTTACAAGAAGACTTTCATTCCTGGAGAAAGCTACATTGTGAAATCATTTCGATGCAGCTTGCAGAGTGGAATTGGAATCAAAAGCTTGAGATTTTTCCTACATCTTGTAAAGGACTCGACTTGTAGTTTTGAGTTTGAATCAATTCCACGAAGATCTCGGCTAGCAGAGATGAGTATTGGCGAAATCTTCGAAAAGCGAGAAACTGTCCGTAACACGCAAGAATTAATTAGGGGTAAAATATTGGAAGGCCTCTCGTCAGTGCCTGACGACAAAATATTAGAGGATGTCAAAAAACTAGACCTCAGGGATCAGATTGTTTATTTTCATTTAGTTCAGGATTATGTCAATAGACCAACATTTGCTTTAAAGTTCAGTAGCTTCTTAAACAAGAATCTTGAGGCCTTTCGACTTTCAGGCACGTCAACATTTGAAAATTATTGTTCATGGTCCGGCATGAATTCGTTGAATTTTCAGCTCCTTAAGATATTGAATCACGACAGTGATGTTCTGGGGCAAGGCAGCCTATTTCAAAAATTGAGTAGGCGAACGGATGTATCTGCGGCCTTGCTGGCCTTTGCCATGACATCTTCATTGAATGTTGGAACGACGATCTGCAGAGCTGAAGAAAGCCCAGCATTCTTAGGTTCTCAGATAGAAGTTCTTGAGGTGGAATCGGATTGTGAGGTGGCTACAGCCTCAAAAGGTGTCCTTTTTCGAATTCGCGAAATAGAGGGTCAGACTGGATCCATTGATACTTTAGTTGTGATTGAGAATGGGTCGGATAAAGCTCCAGAAAGAAGTTTTGATCAATGCGTGGTAAAGTCGATTAAAAGGCTGCCAATATCATTTGAATTGGCAGAGTCGATGCAAGAAGACTTTTCAGTTTCAAATTTACGATATGTGAACATCAGCGAGCTCACTCGCCTTGACCAACAACTTGAATACTATCGACAATTAAGCGCTGCTTTACTGTCAATTGAAAGTGCGCTTTTAAGACGAGCAACTTCGCCTCAAAACTAAATTAAGTAAAAGGATGAAATATGAAAATTGATGCACAAAAGTCCTTTCATTATCATTTTTTGTTGCAGTGGCGCCTTATATTCGCAGTATTGGCATTTGTGTGTAGCTTCAGCGATGTTTTGCAGGCTGCGACTTGGCAGTTGTATCTATATGGGGATTCTAACTCAGAGGCTTGCACTCGATTAGATAGTGATGTTAATGAGGTGTTAGCGGGGATGCTGCTTTCAAATACTTCTGAAGCTCAGGATGATGGGAGTGTTTTTTTTGCAACAAGTGCAGTTCATACAAAAGTCTATTCTACGAAAAGCATTCGGTGCGGTGTCGTTAAAGGAATGGGGCAGACCTTTGCGGTCGACGCAAAAGATTTTAGGTATGTGCTTCAGAACGACCTTTTAATTATAAAATTGCGGTCATTATCAGCTCAAAAATACCTGTCATCAGTGAATCTTGATCTTAAAGATTTGGCAGATAATTCTGTCGAGTTAAATGAGGCTTTGGATTTTCAGGCAATCAATAATAGCAGGCATCCAGGGCAGGTGAGCGCGATACAATCGACTCGTTTTAGCTTTGTTGGCGGAAATGTCGCGGAGGTATCAATCATTAATGGTGCAAACGAAATTCTTGCGGGATCTGTTCTAACAAGTCAAAGCGGTGACTCAGTGGGGATTGTTGGCAGTGAATTTTTGAATCTCAACGAAGGAAGACCAGTTAAAAAATGTATTTTGCTACGCCATTTAGAATGCCTTGATGGACTGAGATTGTATTCCTTGATTCCCACAAATGCCATAGTTGAAGCCATTCGAAAAAATACCTCTATTCCACAAGTGGCAATTTATCCATTGGCCGATCCTAATCAGGCGCTTTATTTGGAAGTTCCTGGTGCCTTGTTTAGAGATATTGTCTCGGTGAGTGGCGAATCGGCCGCTGTAGAGATTGTGGAGCTTCGAAATGATATTGGTCGGCTGCCTGAGCAGAGTTATTTGAGAGAAGATATGGAAGCTCTGTTTTCAAAATCATCCACAGGAATTGTGAATAGTGCTGTTTGTATCGACGGTATTGTTCCTATCAAAAATGTGAAAGATATTTTATCGGCTTCTGCTAAATCATGTAGGCTTCATCTTAAATTGCCATCGGAAGTTAACGTTGAAAGATCTAGGCTTTTGTCGTCTGCAGAGAGTCTTGGAAAGGCACTTGCATTCAATAATAGAAAAACCCAGTCTCAAGCAAAGATTTTGAAAGTTTGGGCCGCTCTCGATAGATCTCTGAAACTCAGTTTGTTCGAAAAAATGAGCTTTGTTGAGCGAAAGATATTGTTTGAACTTTTGGACACGAAATCTGAGAGTAAGGAACTGGCAGATGAATTCTATGCTATGATGACACCTACTCTCCAAACTTACGCAAAGGCATGGGAGTCGCTGCCTACGGTGGAGCAGAGGCTGAAATCCTGGGTGTCTATGTCTGTTTCTCAGCGCATGTTGGTGTTTCAGGGGATTTCTTCTGACGCACTTTTAGATGAAGCTGCACAATTGGATTCAAGATTCCCAAGATATGCCGAAGATCAAATTAGAGAGTATATGTACCTTAGCTCAGCACAAATGTTTCCTGTTGATGCCTTGGGATCTAAATGGGTGACTCTAGGGTCAATGAGCCTTACTAAGAATGTTACGCAAGCAACCTTGAACGATCTTTCACTCCAAGGGTTGGATCTGTTGCGGTTTGAGTTGCCCACAAACTGCTCTATGGGAAATATTTCTCTTCAAGTTGGAGATGCAAAACAAGATCATGTCCCAATAACATTGCAGCCTTTATTGATAGAGAAATTGCTTGGTCAAACGAATATATATTTTCGAATACCCGAGAGTTCGCGTTTAAATGGAGGCATTCAATTTTTTGCAAATAGTAAGGTGCCCGGGCTTGAATGCAAAATTCTGCTGACTCGAAGTGATTCCAGATTGAAGACTTCGGAGCCTATTTCAATGAATGCCCTCTATTTCAGTGATGCAGAAATTGTACCTCATCAGTCATTTCGCAAAGTTTTGTCGATAAATGAATTGGATTCTATGTCAAATGCAAAGGCTCTGGAATTCTTTGATGCGCTCTATGGCTTCATTCATTCTGACCTGAATTATTGGGTGTCACAGACAAGATCCATTTCGCGTCGATAAATCAAAGCCATAAATTTCCAGAACAGTAGGAGTTGACTGATTTGAGTTCGATAGAGGATTTGATAAAAAAGAAAACGGCAATTCTTTGGGATTTTGATGGGACACTTTTTGATTCTGAATCGTTCTACCATAAAATTTTTGTAGAGGCGTTTCGGTTCGCAGAGATACCAATTTCCAACTCCTTTTTTTATGAAAGCATTTCATTTCGGGGAACCAAGGCTTTCGAAGTTTTGCGTCAGCAAGGAAAAGAGCATTTATATCCGTTGGTCCAGGATCAAATAGATCGAGGAATTGCGCATCTCAAAGAGTTTACCAGAATTCCAGTCTTTCAGCATGTAAGTGCGATTTTAAGCCATATGAATGATTTGAAGAAGCGTCAAGTTGTGGTGAGCAATAGCAAAGATGATTTTATTGAAAATGCTTTGAATGATTCAAATTTGAGATCTAGTTTTGAGTTCATCGTTGGTCGTAGTCCTTCTAGAAAATCAAAACCAGCGCCAGATCCATATTTGGACGCAATGAAGTTGCTTGGTCTTGCTCCCCAAGATTGCCTAGCCTTGGAAGATTCCGAAACTGGGATTAAGTCAGCTTTGGCGGCAGGTCTTGATGTTGTTTTGATTGATACACCTTCAAACCATGGATTCTTGACGTCACTTCCTATATTTGCTCGCGTGACACACGCTGAATTGAGTGATGGTAACTTTACTTTATCTAGCTGAACGGACATTTCTAGGTATAGGATTTACCAAATCGAAAATTTTGCATTGAGTATTTCTAAATTCTAAAGGTGATTTCTCATATTTATCGAGGCTTGCTTCAAACCAGTTAAATTGAAACTCTAGCTTTTATTCAGTCGCACGTGAAGACACTATCAACAATTTTGCACAGCTGCTTGCAATCGAAGGACTTTCAATTTATTCTATTTTAAAGATAGCAAATACATTGAAATTTCTGTGGATCCGAAAGGAGGACTGGTGTGGGTATTCAATTGGCAAAATTCTGTCGTTTTATCTTAGTCGGTGTTGTACTTGGTCAGATTGTGAGCCTTATGTCGTGTAAAACTAGAGGTTCTGGCTCAAAGGCAAAGTCTGAGACGTCTAGTCCGTCGGAAGGCTCGTCTACTAAAGTTGTTGAATGGTCTGTTTTGGAAACAATTATTTTTTAAGGAGTTTGTGAACATGAAGCTTAGTAAGATTTTGGTTTGTATTGGAATGGCTTTTGGATTTTCTAACGTCGGTATGTCTGATGGGGGAGCTGCTATAGAGTTTGAGAAGGCATTTTCAGATTCCGTCAAAGAAGTTCGTGTAGACGGTTCGTCGATCGGCATTCGCGGAAAGAAGGGCGAATTTATTGTTGTAGGGTTGCCTAGAACAGATTCATTGAAAGACGGAGGAGCGTTTTTTAGGGATGGTTGTTTAAAGCTAGCTTTGTTTTCAAAGGCCACTGGAGCAAAATTTGTAGTGTTAAAGGAGCCCGTATCGGAAGGATTTTCATTCTTGGTTGATTCTTGCACAGTTGAATAATCTATATTATTGAGAATGTCGTTTCGCGTCAGAAACTTCTCCCGAGTGAAGCGAGCGACCTCGTGACTCTGGTCGCTTAGTCCCGAGATCAATTAGAGTGAGGCGTTTCAAGACAAACCGCTGTCGGATTCGTGCCAGCGGTTTGTTCATCCCTGCCAATTGACTTCTTGGAGTCTCCGTTTTTCTAAGATTTTTTATCCCAATGGTGCCTTGAGACACTTTACTTCAAAAATATACAAGGCAGGTTCTTGAGGACATATAGCCAATTTAATGGCGACACCATATCATTTACATCAGTAAATACCTGAAATAACTGTACTCTAATTGATGTTTGCCTATTTCAAAGGGACGTTTATACTCCACATATAAGAGTTATTTACAAACTTATGTATGTCATTTTTGGAGAAAGACAATGTCCTCAAAGAAGTTAGGATCTATCGTGGGTGGATGGCTTGCACCTCACCCGCCCCATTTAGTATATGGCGAAAATCCACCTCAGAATGAACCAAAAAGTCGAGGAGGCTGGGAGAACCTAAGATGGGCATACGAAGCATGTCGCTCTAAATTGAACGAGCAAAAACCAGACGTGATTTTAGTCCATTCTCCACATTGGCAAACTGTTGTTGGTCATCACGTTCTTAGTGTGCCGCGTCTGGATGGCCTTTCAGTTGATCCGATTTTTCCACATTTGTTTCGCTATAAATTTGGAATGAATGTTGACTGTGAATTGGCAAATGAGATTTTTCTTGAAGGAAAATCTGAGGGCTTGACCATGAAGAAAATGGAAAACCCCGACTTTAGAGTAGATTACGGCACAATTGTGACCTTGCATATGATGAATCCTAATTGGGATATTCCTGTTGTCGCGATATCTGCAAACAATTCTCCTTATTTCTATGATGATCATGTTGCGCAAAATGAGATGGAAGCACTCGGCCATGCAACGCGCAGAGCCATAGAAAAAACAGGTCGACGAGCTGTTTTAGCGGCAAGCGTGACGTTGTCTCATTTGCATTTTCCTAAGGAGCCAAATCAAGAACTGCCCGAAGACATGACCAGAGAGCACATCTTTTCTCAAGCACAGTATGAGTGGGATATGAAGGTTATCGAAATGTTAAAGCGTGGCGATATTGAATCCTATGAAAAATGCTTACCGCAGTTTATGTCGGAAACGTTTGCGGAGGTAAAGGCTGGAAGTTTGACTTGGATGCTCGCTGCAATGAATAAGCCAAAAATACCGGCGAAATTTCATGGATACGGGACTGTCATTGGAACTGGGAATGCTGTGATGGAATGGGATTTAGCTGGATCAAGGGAGGCAAATCATGTCTAAGCCAAAAGGGAAAATTTTAAAAGTAATCGTTCCTGGATTGCCTCATATTTTACAACCGAATTTGAATCAGTCCTATGCTGAGTTGAATAAGGCCTGTGTTGATGTTGGTCTTGAGCTGAAGGCTAAAGGAGTTGAGAGAATCGTATACTACTCGACTCAATGGCTTTCAGTTTTAGGGCAGTCAGTTCAAACAAGAAAGTCCCTTTCGGGGTCTCATGTTGATGAGAATTGGTATGAGTTTCCAAAGCTAGATTATTCAATGAATGTCGACGATGTTTTTGCTGCAAATTTGATTCAAGCGACAAGGGATAAAGGTTTTCAGGTTCGCCCCATTGACTATGAGGGCTTTCCCATTGATACCGGTACTATCGTAGCGAATGGCTTGCTTAATCGATTCAATGCGGTAGTTGGAATGTTTTCTTGCTGTGTCTATTCTGATTATCAAGAGACTAAGGCTCTTGGTGGTATACTGGCTGATGCCATTGCGAAATCAGATAAGTTAACTGCGGTAGTATGTGTCAGTGGCCTTTCTAGTCGTTACTTTACAACTGAGATTGACTATAGAGAAGATCATGTAAGAACCAAAGAAGACGACCAATCGAACAAAAAGCTTCTGGATCTTTTTTCCAAGGGTCGATGGGATGAAGTCGCTGCATTTCGAGATCAATATTGCAAAGAAACAAAGGCTGATATGGGTCTTAAGGCTTTGGGGTGGTTAGAAGGCGTTGGGCTTACGGATGAGGTCTTAAAGACTAGGGCCTACGGTTCCATTTATGGTACTGGTGCCGC
>JAPLFV010000219.1:11624-39733 GCA_026390495.1 Pseudomonadota bacterium
TGGTCGAGACAGGTCTATTGTTTTGATTTGTAGTGTCGAGGAATAGAAATATTCTTATCTGCATACATGATTGTTTTTGAGAGGTTCGCGCGCAATATGCTTGAAACTGAAAGATTGATTATAAAGCATCTACAGCCACAAGAAGCTCACCTTGTGGCTCGCTTTGAAAATGAAAATCGAGACTTTATGGCAGAATTTTCGCCGACTCGGCCTGACAATTTCTATTCGACCGAGTATTGGGAAGCTAGGCTGACTGATTATTCGAAAAAATCTACAGAAGATGCCTTGTATGGCTTTTTTGTGTTTCGCAAATCAGATGGGTCTTTGATCGGCTGCATTAATTTTACAAATATTGTGAGGGGGGCGCTTCAGGCCTGTCATTTAGGTTACAATCTAAGTCGTAAGGCAGAGGGCGAAGGCTTAATGACTGAGGCCTTACGAGCGAGCATTGCATATATGTTTAAGGAAAAGAATTTGCATAGGATTATGGCCAATTACTATCCAACTAACGAAAAAAGTGGCCGCGTGTTGGAGAAGCTTGGGTTTCAAAGAGAAGGCCTTGCAAAAGACTATCTCTTTTTGAATGGAGCCTGGCGCGATCATGTTATGACCAGTTTGATCAATCCTGATTGGCGACAATAACTGAGATTAATCACTCCATCGACATCCTCTAATACTTTTACACTTTGATTCTGTTCTAACTAACATGCAGGTGCGTGCGTTGCCTTTACAGTCATTATTAGACCACCGGCAACCGTCTTGAGAGTTGCAAGAAATTCGAGAATTTATGGAGGAGCACGATCGCGCGATGCCACGGCAGCGACCAGCAATAAACATCGTTAAATCTTCTTCAGTTGAATTGCCATCCAATTCACCTTTTGCAGTTGATGCAGAGCCGTCATCTTCATGAGGTCTCAAGCTAGTTTCTTTCTGAAAACTCAAATCTTCTTCAACTGACGATATTCCAATTGTGGAAACGCTCACTAACACGAGTAAGAAACTGATGAAACAAAATGCCGATAACTTTCCAGGGTATGAGCTCTCGCAATTTTTCATGGAGTAATTTTCCTTTGATAGCTGTTAAGAGAAATATTGAGTGCATTGGCACTATGAATTTAAAGTAAAGACTTTAACAGATCTTTTACGAATTCATAAATGTGATACAATGACCTCTGTCCCTATTTTAGTCTATTGTCATATAGAAGGTCTACTGAGATAATTTGAATTGATCTGATGTTCTGGTTGGCTATTCTTTGTTGGGATCTTTTTATCGATAAATTTTGTGTAGGATCTATATGTATGAATATTCAGTATCCTTTGGTTCAGATTGTTTTGATTACCGTTCTGGGCAGCAGCTTGCTGTCACATACGGGCCTCTCGCAATCAGCTTGTGCATACCCGGGAGAGCCCGTGAATTGGATTATGAAATATTGTGCAGGTGTTGAAGAGACCCATGATGAAATTGTGATTCAAGATAGTAAAGGTTTCAAGCAACACCAGAAAGATGTCTTTGGGAAAAACAAATGTGCGATTAACAAAAAATTTAAAGAGAAAGTCTGTAAGCATATTCTAAAGCTTGAAGGCTATAAATCCATAGATGAGTGTTTGCGGGATAGCAAGGTGGCCCCATTTTTCGCAGGGTGAAGGTTTACTGTTTTTTGCGATAAACTGTCCGAGACACTATAATTTTCAATCACTCTGCCACATTTCGGGTGTTTCAAAATTGCCGAAGGCAGCGTAGTTTGACCAAATTCAAAAATGCGAGCATTCGTGTTGTATGAGGACGTGGCTGTATTCCGTAAAACCCATGGACTGTCCAAAAAAGTCGACCGTAAATTTGTTTAGATCTTCATTCTTAATTTCATTCAGAACACCTTTAAGTTTAAGATCCATTTGCCCAAGTACTGATAAAATATTTTCTCGATTTAAAGGCTCTGAGAAATATGCCTTCTTCTTAGATAGGTCCATTTTTCTTGATATGAATGCGTCAATGTAACATCCGTATACGCCGACCATATGTCTAAACTGCTGCGATAGCGGGCCGAATTTTGGATGATGAGAAAAGTCCCATTTTTCCTTTGGCACGCACTTGATGAATTCGTTTGTCATTTTTCTGGTATAAGCCCATGAGCTTGCAAATTCTTCAATGATCAGACTTGTGTTCATATGGCGCTCCTAGATAGGTTTTTATGTTAGGGCCGATCAGCATAACCTGACTCGCATTTAAGTCAAAAACCCCTAGCAATCCTTAATCGCCAAGGGTTTTAAACAGATGTCTGAAACTAAAAGAAATTATTTTCCGCAGCCTTCAGAATTATAGCTCTTCCTAGCCATGTCCCTAACGCGAACCATTTGATTGAGGCAGTTTCTTGCTTCTTCGAATCGAGCTTTGAAATCATCGGTTTTTCTTAAAACTAATTTGCCATCAACTTGGACCAGGTCCTCGCCCGCTCGATCTCGCTTGTTGACGACTGTTTCCATGCAGTCAACAGTCAATTGCCCTTCAGAAACTTGAATTCCCTTTTCTTCGGCGTTTTTCATACGGCAGCGATTAAGTCCAACCAAATCTGATTCAACCAGCTGTCGTTGATTGTTTATCGTGTCGACAGTTTTAGTATATTCAGTAACAGCATCACGATCGGAATGTACCGAAGCGTTGTCGTCTTTAACTATAACTTGATCTTCACCACTGCGCCCTGCGACGTAGTCGTACTCAACTTTTTCTTCTTTTCGAGCATTGCCTGTTGTGGTGCAGGAATTTAAAATGAATGCAGAGGTTGCTATCAATGCGATCTTTAGTAACATATTTGGCTCCGTGTAATAGATGGTCTGAATCACTACTGACATTGTTATATCGAATATTTAATAATATTTCTAGTCTGTGTCAAAAGTTAGATATATGTGGAAATTTAAACACAATTGTAACTTTACCTATTGAGCCTATGGAATGTTTTACGCCCAAAAACTTATCCGATGTGTCGTCGAATGTAGACAAGTGACACTTGTTTTTACCATGAATGTCTTAGTCCGCCATCGACTGGAATATTCACTCCCGTAATATAACTTGCTTTTTCTGAGGCGAGAAATGCAACCAAAGCTCCAAGCTCCTCTGGTTTGCCTAGTCGCTTCATGGGAATAGTTTGAGCAGTCTTCTCCATTTCTTCAGCTATGGACGTCCCTTCCCGGCTTGCTTTCGCAGCTCTCAGAGATTCAATACGCTCTGTATGGATGACGTTGAAACAACTAAATGTTCAATCGGTTCGACAACAGAAAGCGAGGTGATCGTGATAATTCTTCCCCAATTGTTTTGCTTCATGTGGCCTAAAACATTTTGAGACATAAGAACACTGCTCAAAAAAAGCTGTTCAAATCCATATACCCAGGACTGATAATCTGTATTTGCCGCCGCAGAAGGGGGAGGACCACCAACATTGTTTACAAGAATATCGATCGATTCGACTGCAGAGTAAATCGATTTGAGAAGTTTTGGAATTTGATCCGGCCTACTCAAGTCTGAAGCAAAGTACAGTGGTTTCGGAGAACCTGGACGCTGCAATGTAAGAGCGACATTTTTAAGTCTTTCTTCGTCTCGCGAACATATTATGATTTGGTGCCCATCATCGGCCAAGGCGTGCGCAGATGCTAGCCCGAGTCCTTTTGACGAAGCGCAAACAAGAGCAGTTCGTACTTTGGTTTTTGACATTGTTTGTTCCCCTGTTAAATTTCAAAACTAGCTAGGTCTTCAATTAATAGTCGCAGTTATATCTCTGCCAGAATACTTAACTAGATAGCGCATCCATTTTATGTACTCTTCAAAAACGACAATCATTCCAAATTCAGAATTCCACCAGTTGGTAGAATCAAACTTAGGCTCAGCAATTGCGATCGAGTCAATTTGAATAGGCATATCGAAAAGTGCCTTTTCGAAAATCCATTTTGCACGGCTAGAATGGTACCATGAGGTAGCTATGATAATCCTCTTTGGCATTGTTAGTTGGCTCTTAAAATATTCCCGAAATGCGAGAGCTTCATCTACAGTTGAGGTAACGCGCTTAGTGCTTGGTATAATTTCAATCTGATTTGCCAGTAGTCCTTGCCGCTCAGCTAGTGTCTTTGATACGAGGGATTCCCGAGGCATGATATTGGCTTCTTCCAGGGCGTTTGTTTCACAATCTGCCATTAATAATTTAGGTGCAAATCCATTGATTACGGCTTTTGCGGCGGCCGCAGGGCGATTTGTCGGGCTGCCCATTAGTACAATGATGAAGTCTGCGTTTCTGCTTTCAGTGGTAGTTTCAACCAGCGGAGTGACACACCAAGGAAGAGATATGTCTGGGCGAAGGATAGCGATCAAAATAAAAACTACAAATAAAATTTTTAGAAGCTTTTTTAACTTTGAAAGCTTCGACATTGATTTTGTTACAGAAGCCATAAACACCCACACGCGATGATAGTTGGTACGAGGGCATACCGCAAAAGTTTGATTGGGTTTACGGCCCCTTCCCCGAATGACGATTTGACGAGTCCTAGTCCAATTGGGTTGGGAGCGTTCGCGATTACAGTCAGACCACCACCAGCCACGGCACCTGCCACTAGGGCGTACTTAGCACTGTCAGAAAGATTGGGAACTAGAGTGCCCAGATAAGTTAGCGCAGCATTGTCGGTGATAGCCGTCAGCGCTGTAGATCCCAAAAACAATTCGCCAGGTGAAAGTGACTGGATGACAGGAGTAATCCACCAGCTTTGTAACTGCCCCAAAGTTACGAGGCCACCAAGGAAAAAACCGACAAGGAGTGATTCTCTGAGCTTTAGAGCATCTTGATGCTCCTTAGTCACATCATGCCATCCGATAAACAAAAGAAATAGAGGAATGAAAAAAGCCATACTTGCATGATATCTGACGACCGCTGCCAAAAACAAAAAATGAATAACGGCAATCCACCAAGGCGATTCTTTGCGTAGCTTTGGGCTAAAGGGAGCTTTCTTTAATTCATTGAAATTCAGTAGCGTTACTAGCGCCGTATTTATCACGACTGCGATGAGTGATTTCCAACCAAAATGACTCATCATAAATGCCATGTTCCATCCCCATTTTTCGGCGACCATTACGACAGGAGGTGCTGCAAAATGGGTTAAAGTTCCACCAATGGAGATATTTACAAACAAAACGGCCAAAGTGGAATAGCGTAGTTTCGAAGACGATTCAGACTTGAAACAAGTCGACATAAGTAATAGCGCGGTGACTGTCATTGCCGCGGGTTCAGTAATAAATGAGCCTAGGATGGGTCCGATCGTAAGGCAAATCGCATACCAGGCAAGACTTCTCGTGCGGGGTGGAGCTAGGCGCGCGATTAGTGATAATAAAAATCCCGCGACCTCCATAACTGGTTTGGTCGAGGCCATGGCCATAATCACGAAAACAAACGCGGCTTCCGTGAAGTGAATGCCCTCTAAATATGAGACTGCTTGGTCCGTGGACGTCAAAGTTGCCATAATTCCGAGGAAAATAAAGGCCCACAGACCAAACACGACTTCTACTTCGGCAAGAAAATGAAACAAATTTTCAAGAATTGATCCGGGTGGAAATCTGTGTCCAATTTCCGCAAATTTCTTTGTGACAAATGTATGTAGTACCGCCAAAAAAAAGCAAATGGTGGCTAACAATTCAAGATCAGTTGGCTGAGGGATGTTCATATGAAAAACCAATGCTAGTATAATTTTTTTCGAGTGTCGAAAATATCACGAACATAGGGCTATTGTCATATGAATACAGACATAAAAAGACTCAATTCGGTCTATCTTAGTCCACAGACGCCTGTAGAATGTTGTCCAGTGACGATTTAATTTGACACGCCATTCCATGGTATCGAAGTTTACATAAAATCAGTGTTCCGCTGAACCTTTGCAAAGTTCAGGATTAAGTGTTGGTTCTACACTGCAAAGTGTTTTTCGCGCATCATTTAGTTCTTTTTCGCAGCTACCTAAATTGCCAATTGATGTTTCAAGTGGAACGCCAGGTTGAAATTTGCTCATCATTTCTAAGGTTTCATCAACAGTCTTTCCGCAACGAAACAGTGTTAGATCATGAGATAAAATAGTTCCTGCGGCTTCCATGGCGACAAGTCGAGTAAAGAGAGACTTCCAATAGAGGTTCATTCGTGTCTTTTGATCCGACACTTCCTTTAGTAATTGAATCTGATCAGGAGTTATTTTCTTAACTCCAGCGATAGCGGTTTGCATGGTTTGAGCTGTAGGAGTGCTTTCCTGTGGTTCTTCTGCAGCCATAAATAGGATCACTAAAGGCGCGCCTTTGCCGTAGTTATTAGGAATTTTCTTGGTTTGAATCTTAGAGATAATTTCATAGATTTCCCACTCGGTTCCGACACCACCTGGTGCTAGTACGCTAATACGGGCGCGGTCAATCATTTCGGATTCACGCATGCCAAAACTTCTAAAAATATATCCATTAGAGGTACATTTGTTGACTTCCCAAGCTCTTGAACCACTCTTAAATTTGTCCTTTAGCTTTTCAGGGACTTCGAAGGTTGTTGCATAGCCAAGACTTGGCATCGATGGATCAGGTTTATCGTTGACGCCACAGTTTCCTGCTTCCATCAAACCTGGACCTGTAGCTGTTAATACAGAAATTCCTGTTTTTTTGGCTGTCCATTGGTTTACCATTTTTTTGAGTGTATGATAAGCCACGTGAAATTCTTTAAGCTTTGATGAACCAAAAATACTGATCACACCCTTCTTGTCTGGATCGTGTTTTTTCATAAATAAGTTTGAACAGTGAGCGTCGATGTAAACATCTTTTGGTGTCGGAAGCATGTTGACCACATTTGCGTTCTCAACGATTTGCTGCATTTTATTGTTTGGATCTTGAAAATGATTTTCTAATGACATTTTTTCGCAGTCTTCCACACTTTTCGGGACTTTAAACTTTGCTGTAATTTCTCCGGGCTCAGCACCTTCAGAGTAAACAGATTCCCGGGCCTCTAAATTTGAATCTGTTGCTTTCCTTTGTTTACAGGCCGGCAATGCACTGAGGCTAAGCAGGGATACGACTGACCAGATTTTAAAGTTTGGAAATGGCATATTAAATGTCTCCAATTTGGTATTGAATTATAAATATTTTGTGGACGTTTTTTTAAAAGATTGATTCTCTCAATTTTACCACTTTAGTTTTTGATTTCTCAATGCCGCCAGAAGTTTGGCGGTGTCTGAATTGATGTTTTTAAAGATTGGCAAGTAGGAGAATGCGATGTGTCAAGAATGCGAGGATTAGGGCTCAATATTCTTTGGAAATTTAAACTATTTTCGCTTTTCCACACGTTTAGCATGGACGTGATTTTTAAAGGCCTTTTTTGGCCCAATCGGGAATTGGGGTCGTAATCGAGATGTTAGTATTCGCAACTGGATGCAAAAATTCGATTTTGGAAGCGTGTAAACAGTGATTCGGCGCACCGGCCATCTTCTGTACTTCGATGGAGTTTCCTTCTGAAATATATCGTTTAAAGGTGTCTTCATTTGGGCCGTAAATCTTGTCTCCAAGAATTGGGAGTCCAGAGTTAGCCAAGTGAACGCGAATTTGATGAGTGCGGCCAGTTATTGGCTGGGCTTCAATCAGATGAAGCTTATCAGTCAACGAGGAAGTCCATTGAAAATGTGTCTCAGCAGTTTGACTTGCAGGAAAAGAATCTGAATCGTCTTGGGATAAGAGGCAGGTTGCTTTATCGGTCGGGCCTTTGGCAGGGATGATGGATCTTTTATCAATCCATATTGCAGACGGTAGATTAAAAAGGCCTTGGCAAAGAGCTAAGTAAGTTTTTTTTGCTTTTCGATTTTCGATGAGGAGAGCCAATTGTTTTCGTGCTTCTTGGGTCCTACCGCAGAGGACAATTCCACTCGTCTCTCGATCGAGTCTATGTGCGGCATCCCATTCAGGGGATAGACGTCCCTTTATGAGCCAGTGAACTGTTTTGCGCCTAAAGTAGGCGGACTCATGCATGGGAAGTCCCGCTGGTTTGTTGATTGCTGCGAAATCACCGTCAAGCCAGATAATTTCCAAGTTTGTATTGACGTTTGGCTCCTCGTTTAAAGGATGAATCCGAGCTATCTGATCGCCAAGCGCAAGGAGTCGCTTTCCATCGGTAACAATTTGTTGATTTATGGTGATGAAATTTGCATCTATTTGAGTTTGCCACTGGTCTTTGGTAAAAAATGAAAAATTCTTAGAAAGCCATTCAATAAGTGTCGCGCCGTTGGGTGGCTGGGATATTTGTGGCCCGATGCGCCTCAATTCTTCTTTAGGTATGGTGTTTGTGTCATTATAGTGCATAGTTGGACCTAATGCGGAATTTGTCGCCATCGAAATGAGAGTTTGTCGCCATCGACGATTTAACCGACTTGGAAGGGCTAGTCGAAAGAAGATAGCTCATTTACATAAATCGCTTTTCTTTTAAAATGTCCATTGGATTTTATGGTTGTCAGTGAGCATGTAGACCCCGATCATCGCAATTTGCACGTGTCGACAGGAGAGATATCCCATGAATAATGAAGTTTTGATTCGTTTGGCGCCGATTATTGCGGGTATTCGAGCATATCATCATCATACCATTGTCGGTGCCGACGAAATTCCAAGGCAGGGTTCGATCATATTCGCTGTGAATCACAGTTTGGCAAGTTACGATATTGCTTTGTTGATGGCAGGGGTTTATGAGGCGGTCAATCGCATACCGAGATCTTTGATCGATCGCCTGTTTTATAAAGTTCCTGGTTTGGGTCCCGTGATGGAAGCATTGGGTAGTCGAGAAGGGACTCATGATAATGCCATTAAACTATTATCAGCAGGTGAGATTATCGTATTGGCGCCTGGTGGGATGCGAGAATCACTGAGGCCTTCCAGCGAAAAATATAAAATTATCTGGAGTAAGCGTAAAGGTTTTGTGAAATTATCGATAGAAACTCAGACTCCGATTATGCTTGCGGCCTGTCCCGCGGCTGACGACATGTATGATGTCGCAGGTAGTCATGTAACAGCTTGGGCCTATAAAACCTTTAAAATTCCATTATTTTTTGCTAAAGGTGCTGGGATAAGCCCATTTCCAAAACCAGTGAGACTGACTCACTACTTGAGTGAGCCAATCGTTCCTCCTAAGATGCCGGATGACAAAGAGCAGTTTGTAAAAGTTGTTGATGAGTTTCACCAAGAGGTTTGTGATAGGATGCAGAAATTGATGGACAGCGCTTGCGCGCAAGAAAAATTAAGGAATCCATGAAAGATTTATTTTCAGATATTGATTCATGTTCGATAGATATTAATGGTATCTGGACGGCACAGCTGTACCGTGAATATGAAGAAATTAACTGGTACTATTCCGCGAAGCTATCCGTTCCAATCATTAAAATTGAAGACCTTGGATCAAAATGGGGTCAATGGGATCCTTTGTTTCGTGTTATTTCGCTAAATCGGCGTCTGATTGAAGTTCATTCCTGGGATGTTGTACTTGAAGTTCTAAAACACGAGATGGCCCATCAGTACGTTAACGAAGTTTTGCGCATCACAGATGAAGTCGATCATGGATTTAGTTTTACAAAATCCTGTCACAAACTAGGTGTTGCAGGATGGGCATCAAAGGCGACCGGAGATTTGCCTGAATCGATCCCACCGCTGCGAGAAAGAATCCTGTCTCAGGATGATGAACGTCTTCTTAATAAAGTCGAGAAACTTTTGGCTTTGGCGCAAAGTTCAAATGAACATGAAGCCCTGCTTGCGATGCAAAAGGTCCGGGAAATGTATGCAAGGCATAATATTCAACGTTTACAAGCGAGTCGCGAAGGGGCGCTGGACAGCTTGATTATATCTAGACGTAAAAAGAAGTTGGAAGCTCATGAAAGTATGATTTTTACTGTCCTGAATGAACATTTTTTTGTGAAAGTTGTTCATACCTCGCTTTATGATCAAAAACGCTTTGAAAAATATAAAGCAGTAGAGTTATTGGGATCTCGAGAGAATCTATTGATGGCTGAATATGTTTTTTATTTTCTCTTGAAACAGTGTGATTCACTTTGGATGAATCACAAAAGATCCACCGGCTGCGTATCGCAGGTAAAGCGAAGCTATTTGCTTGGTGTCCTGCAGGGTTTCTCCGACAAACTGAAGTATGATAATCCTAGAGACAAGGTTGCCTCTGAAGCGGGACTATCAAAGACGGAATCAAAAGCTCTTCTTAAAATCGAGCAAGACGAGCTAGACACATACATTGAAAAAAGATTTCCTAGAATCCGATCTAAATCTAGATCTTCGACTAGAGTTATCGGGGGTGTTTTTGAACAAGGCAAAGCTGACGGTCGGAAGATCGTGATTCATAAAGGTTTGACGAAAAAAGGCGGTTTTTTAGGGCTCTTGACTTAAGGTGAATTATGGAATGGGCAAAAATTTTTTATAGTATATGGCACTGAATAGTCGCACTGAGTTTAAGATTTAAATAGACATTTCTATAGCTGAATAGTGACACCGATAATTGCAAAGTCAAGATTGCGCTAATCAAACAAGCATGTTATTTTAGTTCGTACTAAACTAACATGTCTATTGGAATGGTTTATGATTCGCTATTTATCTGATTTTATTAGGAAAGATTTGGAGAAAAAGCTGGTACTTCTTGCTGGGCCCCGGCAAGTTGGCAAAACTTGGTTGTCTAAAGCACTATTTCCAGCAGCAAAATGTACTTACCTAAATTTCGACCGCAACTCAGATCGCAAAATCATCATAGAAGAAACATGGAGTCGCGAGACTGACATCGTCATACTTGATGAGATTCACAAGATGAAAAACTGGAAATCTTGGATCAAAGGAATTTTTGATACTGAAGGAGTTCGACCGAGACTGCTTTTGACTGGATCGGCAAGACTTGATGTGAGTCGCCGTGGCGGACCAGAAAGTCTTGCCGGACGCCACCATTTGCACCGTTTGCACCCCTTGAGTGTCCGCGAGTTGTCTTTGAAATATTCGGCTCAAGAAGCTTTTGAGCGGTTAATGATTCGCGGCGGATTTCCTGAACCTTTCTTTGCTGACCACAACATGGATGCAGATCGATGGCGACTGTCCCACTTGGATAGCATGCTTCGCGAGGATTTGCGCGACTTGGTAGTCATTCAGGACATAAAGAGCCTAGAATATCTGGTAGACCGACTGGCCTCTCAAGTCGGAAGTCCAGTTTCCTATCAGTCACTGGCTGAAGATGTGGGAGTCTCAGCTCCGACAATAAAACGGTGGATCAGTGTGCTTGAGTCTATCTACGTCATCTTTGCGATTCAGCCTTGGACAAAAAAAGTAAAGGGATCCCTACTTAAGCAGCCAAAAATCTATTTTTTTGATACTGGCCGTATTCCAGAAAACTTGGAGTCAGCACGTTTTGAAAACCTTGTTGCGAATCATCTTCTTAAACATCAACAGTTTCTTGAGGACACTCGTGGAGTTCGAGGTTCGCTTTGCTATTTGCGCAACAAGAAGGGGTTAGAGGTCGATTTTCTTTTGGTTGAAAAATCTCAGCCTACAATTATGGTTGAATGTAAGTTGACGGCTACCGAAGATGTTAATTTTCATCACTTCGCTAGCGTTGGCGCAAAAAATAGGCCAGTCTTGCTCATTCGCAACAATTGTAGAGATTTAACTTACGAAACTTGGGACCAAAAAAATGCAGCAGTTTGGCTGAATTTTTTAGAGTCTTAGTCCTATTAATCTATAATGAAATGTTTGATTAGATTTTTATCTGACTTTCGGTTTTTGTTTCAGATCGAGCAATCTATTGGCAGTTTGGTCCTTCGTTTGACAGATTCATTTTGCGAGGTTTTACATGAGAATTTATTTTTGTAGTTTATTGCTGAGTCTGCTTTGGTTTGCGGGCTGTCGAACCGTTGTGATCCCGCTTCCTGGTACGCATATTATGCGACCTAAGGCCGGAATCGCGACTGCGGGAGCTCGGATTTCATCTGGGTCCGCTTATGATCCAAGTGTGGAAGGAATTCTCGATGAGATTAAGGCAGAAGACGGCCATGTCATAAACCCGGTTCCAGGAACAATTGATAATGCGGCCACCAGTTCGTCAACTTCATCGACGTCCGCTTCTACTACTCCACATAATACGCCTATGCCCGTCGTAGAGATTGCAATCGATGGTGCCGAAAGATACGAAGTCAACTTGTCCTCTGAAAGAGGATTGTCATTTATGTATGATTACGCTCTGTGGCCAAATGCGTCACTGAGTATTACGCCATCGTATAATTCCATCAGCATCGAAGGTGGATCTTCTGCTAATTCTCTTGAAGAGAAATATTCAGGTAAAGCTAAAAACTTCAACCTGACTCAGTTAGGGTCGGTTTGGGTAGGCAACTTGAAATGGGCGGCAGCTTTTTTGTATGTAGGAATTGGAGGTAATTTTTTTGAAGCTGAGATAGAAGAAAAAAATACGGGAGTTGGCTACCGCAAGTTTCAATTTGCTCCGACAGTATTAGGTGGATTTAGCTTAAGATTGTTAATTTTTGAGATAACTGGAGAATCGACTCTAACAAGATTGAGATACCGGGACGGCTCCATTAAAAATGTTCAAGGTTCAGCCCTCACAGGTTCACTCCACCTAGCAATTTGAATGAATTTCTGCAAAATAGTTTAACTTTGCGCCCTTCAACCAAGCATATTATTTAAGTTTATACTAAACTAATATGTCTATTGGAATGATTTATGGATCGTTATTTATCTGGTCTAATTAAGAAAGATTTGGACAAAAGAACTGGATTTCTAAATCTCAATCTCGCCACTAAAAACAAACACTGCCGGACCACATAGTACAACGGGATCATTAGCGCTGGATTGTTGAACATATAAACGTCCACCAGGCATATCGCACGCAATCCATCCAGATCGATCTGTAAGTCCATCTTGCAAAGCTGCCACGCCAACAGCACATGCGCCAGTTCCACAAGCTTGTGTCGGTCCTACACCTCGCTCCCAAGGCCAAACTTTAAATGCAGCTTCGATTGATTCTCCCAAGATGGACTTGGCAAATTTTTGATCTTCGTTAGTTATCTCAATTTCGTGACAAACATGAACATTGATTCCGTCATGATTGCGAATAATTTGCATCGGTTTTCCGTAGGCTTCGCATGTTGACGCTTGAGCTTCATCAAACTGCAATACTATATGAGGATTGCCGACATCGACAGTCACTGGTTTGCTATTGGGAGTAGGTTTTGTAGAAACGGCAGTGACGAGCTTCAATGCTTCAGAGTGCCATTCGTTTGTTTCATTCATTTTAGGTATTGGCATTGTTACAGCGACCAAGGGGCTTGACGACCTTCCTAAAAATCGGCAATCGATTGTTTGACCCATGACCTGAAAGCTAACTCCTTCAATATCTTGAGAGGTATTTTTTTGGGCATTTCGTCGCACACTCATGGCGGCACAGCGAAGGCCATTTCCGCAGTTTGAGGCTAGACTTCCATCTGAATTGATGATGTGCAGCTCGCTAGGATAAATATCTTTTCTTGATTTCACTTCTAACACTAGAATTCCATCCGCGCCGATTCCAGATCCATCCCTCGCACATAGTTTTGAGGCGAGACGTCGCAATGTTTCGAAAACAGTGTCTCGATCAGTTGCAAGCATCCATGTCACTATAAAATCATTTTTGCAGCCATGCCATTTTTCTATGGGAATAGACATTTTAGAAGGTCCTAATCTTTTGCTCGAAGAATTAATTAAAAAATTTCAGAGATCGAAGCGGTAGCCTTTTCCTCGCACGCTAATGAGATGGCGAGGCTTTTTTGGGTCCTCTTCAAGCATGCGGCGCAGCCTAACAACAAAATTATCGATTGTTCGGGTCTCCGCTTCACTTGAGATTCCCCAAACGGTTTCTAGTAGGTGCTCTCTGGTGATAACTTTACCAGCATGCTTCACCAATTCTTTTAGAAAATCGGCCTCAAGTTTTGTAATTTCAAAAATTTGACCGCCACGTCTCAGCATCAATCCAGACATATCTAGTTCGCACTCTCCAAATCGCACATAGTCTTCCTTGCCGAGTTCGCGTTCAAACAAGGACGCTCTATCAGTGGCTCGTTTGACTCTCGCTAGCAATTCCTGCAAGTGAAATGGCTTGGCAATGTAGTCGTCAACTCCAACCGAAAAGCCCTTGAGTCGATCTTGCTCTCCCGCTCGCGCCGTGAGCATTAAGATACTGGTACGATTGCTTTGTCTACGGATCGCGGAGGCCACTTCAAAGCCATCGAGCTCTGGCAACATCCCATCCAAGATAACTGCGTCAAAAGGGCCATTTGTGTTGAAAAGTTCAATGGCTTTCGGACCAGTTGCGGCATGCATGACTTCATATCCCTCGGCTTCAAAATTGAGACTAAGAGAAAATGCTAGATGAGGCTCGTCTTCGACGAGAAGAAGTCGCTTTTTTGTCATGCCTTTGAACCTACGATAAATGGACTGTCTCCAATATACTAAAACGAATATTAAATCATAGGCAATTGCACAATTTTGATCGGCTTTGAATGTGGCAAGGTGATTTCTAAGATAGGATTCATTAAAAGTTGTGCTATACTAAAGCTTTCCTGTGGTTCTATAGGAATGTTTTAAAATGGACGCACTTAGTAAAAAATTTTACGCAGGCCTGTACACTGAAATCGTTAACGATTTCGTCGAGTCGCCAAACCCACTTCCGATGGGTGAAACTGAAGCGGTTTACGTTATCGGGTCACTTTGCTTTCTTTCGCGAGTACCCGAGGCCGAAGCCCTTTTAGAAAATTTTCAAAAATCAATGAAGGTCGAGACTCTATTAGAGTCCAAGTTTTACTTAGTGATGGCGCTGCGACGTCAAAGACGAAAATCCTCAAGCGCACAGTCTAGGCGATTAATTTTTGATATTCTTAGAATTGCCCGAAGGCATAAAAATTTGGGCGATCGAACTGTATTCATGGTCTTCTGTGCAATTTCTTTTTATCGTTTTTTTGACGCACGGTACTCCCTATCTTTGCACTGGGCAAGAAAGGCATACGATCGTGCATTTCGATCACAGTTTCCTTATGGTCGAATCTTGGCATACGATTTAATGGGTCATAGCCAGTTAAGAATTGGTGATGTTCGCGCCGGAATTAAAAATCTTAAAAATTCGGCATCGCTTGCAGAGACATTGGGCCGCGGAGCAACAAAGCAGGCCACTGATGTAACTCTGCGTCTTTTTCGTTCTAGCTATGGACTTGATCATGGTCGAGTCCTTTACGAAGAGATAAATGGAGCTATACGCGCTTGTACTTTTGAAAATAGTTTCACTATGGCAGTTCTTATACTAGAGCTGGCTCGGATTCAGGTTTTGATTGGGGAAGGGCATCAAGTTGATGCGAGTCTCCGCGAAGCAGGAGAGTGGATTTACAAGCTCGATTTACCATTTTTTGACACGGAATTAAGCTTTAGGTATGCCTGTCTTGCCACAGCTAAGGAATCATATGAAAAAGCACTGAACCTTTTACGATCCGCACGTGTCAGGATGAGCGATTACTCTGATGCTGTTATGGAATTGAAAGTTTTAGGCCTTGAGGAGCAAATTCTTCAAGCTACAGGTAAGTCCAAGGAAGCAGAAGAACTACGGCCAAGGATTGTGACTTTAGCGCGGCGTTCAGGCGCGTTGATAAATCAAAGAATAAACAACAGAAAGAATATTTCTAAAATGGAGCCATTTCGTAGGGGCGAGGACATTTTGGGAGATCTTTTTGAAGATGTTGCGACCGATACATTGGAGTCGCGTGTGCAGATATTGAATTCAGGATTCAATGGACTGATACCTAAAATGGTAGGTGTGAGCCAGTTTAGCCAGGCTATCTTGTTCGGGTTTCTGAGGGAGTCGGTAACGATTATATCAGATGGCCATGTCAGGCATGATCCTGATGGTTGGCCTGATTTAGTTCGCAAGCTATTTTTCACCTTGGGAGAAAAGAGAAGCCAATCAAAAGAGGAAATAGCCCAAAATGTCTGGAGGCAAAAGTACAACCCTTTGAGGCACGATCCTTTGATCTATGCATTGATCGCGCGAGCACGCAAAATGTTGGAGCCCTATGATACCTGGCTAGGAGTCCATGACGGGACTTATTCTCTGGGAGGCTCTGTGAGGGTGCTGGATGTGACATTGGCGTCACCAGCGACTAATCAACAAGAAACTATTTTAAAGAACGTTAATTATAATCGGCATCCCGACCTTTCAGTGAGGCAGTCGCGGATTATGGATTTGTGTGAGCGACTAGGCGCGGTGACAAATAAGGACGTTTGTGAAGCATTTCAGGTTTCAGAAGTCACGGCAGGGCGCGATTTGGCCGAAATGGTCGAAAAGGGATTGCTACAAAGAGTTGGTAAAGGCCGCGCAACATCATATACTAGACCTTAGAGTTTAATTTTTTTACAAGGTGTGACTATGTCTACTCGTTCAAAATGGGTCGTCTTTGCTTGTTGCGTGATAATTCCAGCAACGTTGAATTCTTGTCGCAGGCGTGTGCCGCAATCTGGTACTGATAATGGCGACGTTGGCAAATTAGAGGATGTAACCCCCGCTAAACCAAAACGTACATTGGCAGAGGATCAAAAATGTAAAACGAAATTCTTGAAGCGCTTGGGTTGGACTATTAAAAATGCCAAAGACGACTCAGAGCAAAATCTAGGATTAGTCAGTGGCCTGTGTAGGCAAAAGGATTTACCGACAGCAAAGGCAGCAAACTTGCTGACGGCAAATATTTCGATAGCGTCTGACGAATCAATTACCAAAGGATTGGACCAATTAATTGATTCGGAAGCGACGATGTGTGCCTATAGAATGCAATTGTCCGCTGGATTGGACACGGCCATAAACAAATTATCAAAAAATACCAACTTCACATTTAGACGAGTTTCTGATCCGAGACATTTGCCCAAAGAAGGTATTTTGGGAACGACAGCTAGTGAAATGTGGGAGACTGAAAGTGCACAGATGTCTATGTATGTAAAGCCTGGTGTTTCTCCCTATAAAGCTCTTTCAGTATTTTATGATCCGAAACATAACACGTATATTGATTGCTATGCAGGTGCCCTGTCTGTTGCGACACTTGCACACATGGAAATGTTTGGTGAGACTCACTATGATAAAGCTTTCAAATCAAATGATGTCTTTTTGGGAGTCCTTTTTACGACAATTGATGGCATTGACGGTTTGGGCAATCCACTAGAAGTGAAATCCTGGTGGACTGGTGATGATGGAAAGGAAGTGCCCGCCACTGGGTGGTATCAAGACGAATTTGGTGTTGATTCCATGAAATTAGGTCGCCATGATTTTATTGCAAGAAGGGGTGCGGTTTTTAGTCTGATGAAAGAAGATTTTCTTGATAGTGTGGTAGACGTCAATGAAAATTTTATCGTGACGCAAGTGACTGATAAAGGGCAAGCTCTCTTGGATGATTTAGTCAAGCAAGGGCGTCATTTGTCAGAGCACTTTTTTGGGATATCAACCTCATATTGGATTGAAGAATCAAAAAAAATTATTGCTGCGGGTGGAGAAAAAGCCGTAAGGCAACAGGCCGCCATCGATCAGTTTTATGTTTTATTTCCTGAGGCCAAAAAATTAAATACCGTTGAATTAGCCAAAAAAATAGATACTGATCCCGCCTTTACAGAGATATTGGTTTTCGTTCATCCGCTCAAAATTCGAAATCTTAGCTATCACGTAAAAAGATTAACAACCGTAAATCCTCGTATGCCGTACAGTCTAAAATTCCGAGATTTAAACTATGCGACGACTATGTTTGATCGCTATAAAAAGTATTTTTTAGAGGCCTGTGAGTAGCTGGTGGTATTTCAAGTTGCTTTATTGATAAGTAGTTTGGTAATCAAAAAAAAGCAGCAAGATTTTACGTCTTGCTGCTCTTAATTTATTATTAAACTCTAAAATTTAATTACGGCCACCATGTCCGCCGCCTCTGTGGCGTTTTACTCTCACGATCCCAATAGGCTCGTGCATAAGCTGCACTTGACCCAATTTAATGTTGGCAACTGCAACTGGTGAAAGATCTGGTCTTGTTGCAAGGTATTGTTCAGCTGCAGCAGTATTTACAGGAAAAATGCTGTCTGCACCTTCACCTTCTTTTGTGTAGTGCATTTCACAGCTAAAATCCTTTTGATCGCCGGTGCATTTTGCGGTTACAAGTACAGATTCGTTTCCATTGGCGTCGAGAATAACATCGCCGTTAGCATCCTTTTTTACTTCTTTTAAGTTCCAAGAACCATCCGCAGCTTGTGCTCCTGACGGAGAAAATCGTTTTGGTTTTGCACCGTCAATTTCTTTTGGCAAAGTGTAATCTAGATTTGCAACTTCAAGACCTGTTTCATAGTCTGTTTCAAATCGAAGCTTGGCGCGGTCGATAGGTAAAATCAAATTTTCGGATAGTTGAGATCCTTGAGGAATCATGTAAGTCATGGTGTCTCGACCACCTTGAGGAGCTGGACTTGAAGCGACGTCTTGAGCAAAACTTGAAACACTAACAGACAAGCATGCGAAACCTGTTGCCAAGGATACCTGAAGAAAACTGGAAATTTTGTGACTCATTTTATAGAACCTCCGCAAATTTGTTAAAGTTAATATACATTATTTTATTAAAAAGTCATCTTATTTTTAAAAATTAACCCGTCACCATGGCATACTAATAGAGGTCTCCTTTTTGACAGGCCTCGTGGTCTCAGTTAGGAGTTTTACAATCCAAATGACCCCTACATAGGCTGCTGACAAGGCGAATATATTAAACTTTACAGCTAGTTGAAGCGCAATTAGCTCAAATAGACCAGAAAACACGACCACAACCCCTAACTGCGTCCAAGTGGGGCTTACAAATTTTGCCTGAAAGGCGGCAACTAATAAGATGGCGCTAAAGCTAGTCAGCCCAGAGGTTACCGCCCAATGGTTACCGGCAACGAGGTAAGCCAGACTAGTTGCGCTTATCGGAGCCGCAATCAATGCCCAAACCGGCATCACCCTAAATTTGGCGAGAATGGCAAATATCACAACTGAGAATGCAACATTGTTTTGAAAGAAAATTTGTCCAAAACCCTTTGCGCTACCCAACATAATTGTCAAAGCTGGATTCTGGATTGCAAGTTCAGTTGAAGGTGCAATAGCGAGACTTAACATTGGGTTGTACATAGATAATAGCTGAATGGTCCAGATCGCAATTACATAAGCTAATACCAATTGTGGAAGATCCCAATTGCGAAGAAACCGATCTAGCACAATGATGGACATGCCAGCGACAAATGAAAGCCCCATCAGCAATACAAATGCCAATTCGTTTGCAGGATAGAATGAGGCGATGGCTAGACCCAGAAACCAACCGTTTAAAGTGAACATGCCAGTGTTTTTGAGTGTGTCGTTCTTAGATAGTAGGTCACTCACCACGCTCATACCGGAAATGCCCAAAATACCAAACGCAGTATGTCGAGGTGCTGCAATTGCCGCCGCAGCAATCATCCACCTTCCGAGATTAATATTAGTTGCGAAAAATGATAATGCTACAGCTTTCGAGACTATGATTTCCCACAAAAGGAGTTTTGATAAAAAATCTATTCGAAATTTTTGAAGCCTTGGCCAATTTTGAAGTACAAAATTTTCTATGGTTGCTGTTGTCATGCTAGTACCCACTTTCCTTGTCCAACTGGATGCGATCCCCATTGCATGATTGTTTGAGAAATCACGTTGACACCAACCACTCCGTTGATTCCGTGCGTGAAGTTAGATTCAATCCAAATGCCTTCTGTTGGATCAAAAATCCTAAGGTTTGGTTGACCTTTTTTTGCAACAGCACATACTTCATGATAAACATGGTCATCGCCAATCCATTGAATATGCTGAAACACATTGGCCCATTTTAAGTTCCATTGGTGAACATAAGTTTTTGGTTGGGCCAGCATGATTTGTGCTGGAAAGACGTCGACGTCTTGCTCTGAAAGAATCTCCCTGGCAAATGCTGCAAAAACACCGCAGTCGATCTGCTTCTTGCGAACTGCTTCACACCAGCTAAGTGGCCATTGAACTGGCCCCCATTTAAACTTGTGACGTAACCATAACGGAGCATGTAGCTCCTGATTTTCTGAGCGATGAAAACTCATGGAACGGTGCATATCGAGAAGCCATCTTTGGGCAAGTTGGCAACATTGCCCATGATGAACTAGCTCCGAGTGTGGCGTTCCAACATGTTTAAAATGCTTGGCTGACACGGCCATATCCAAACTCATAACTCATGCTCCTTTCGTAAGCTCCGGCGTCCGCGATAATGATACGGTCACCAATTTTTGTTGATATAGGGAGTGAAACTCCTTCAGCTAAAATATCGTCTTCCATGCAAACGCGCCCAAGTATGCGGGCTTTTCCTTGATCGAGAGGTTTCACATCCTCTCGTCCAATCAAATACATTCGATGAGGATATACCCGGGCAAGCGGCAGTTCAGAGATACAAGTGTCTACCACGATCTCCGTGATGCATCCGTTCTTGCGTCTTATGTCTTGAATCGTTGTGACCATGAGCATGGTGTCCTGTGAAAGTGCGCGTCCAGGCTCTACAGTCAGTGCAGTCATCGAAGGAATCTTCTTTTTTGTGTAGTCCAATATTTGTGCCCACGGTATCCCTGTAAAGTCTCGCGGATGATACCCTCCACCCATATCAAACATTGAAATCTCTTTTCCACTCTGCGCACTTAAGGTCATGGCCCAGTTGATCGCTGATTCAACAGCATCTTGCCAATGGCCTTTGCCGATTAAATTAGAAGCCATATGAACGTGGAAACCTAATTTAGTGTCCGCGGGGATTTTTTGAATCAATGCAGTAGCTCTAGCAAGATCTTCATAGGAATCCAACTCGCAGCCAAAACGAGAATTGAAGCTAGGAATCTTCAGTCGAAGTCCCCAAAGTTTGTCTTTTCGACCAGATTGAATGAGGCGTTCGAATTCGTCTAGAGAATCACAAAATACTGCAGCCAAACCTTGGTGTGACGTGATCGTTCTTGGCCACCATTTAGCTGGACCATTTAAAATGATATTTTCTATGGTCCATCCGGTCGATAGTGCATGCTCAACCTCAGCCATGCTTATTGCTTCTGCCATGAGTCCAGAGGTAAAGGCGGTGTCCATGTATTTTTGATCCGGACAAGTCTTAATGCTATAAGCAACATTAAATCTGCATTCGGATGTGGACAAACTCATAAGATTCTTAGCACCTTGAAAGTGACTATTGATCGTTTTTTCAAGTGTCACGCGCTGTGGAGTAGGCGCATCTTTGTCTATTGTGTTAAACCAGTCGGCTAGGTCAATAGGAGACGTATGGTCTTGAGATGCTCGTGATGATTTTGAATTTTTCGAGTCATTAGCACCTATCAGTGCAGTCTCTAAAACTCCGAATGAAGCGCCGTATTTTCCAACTGCTTCAATTTGACCATGCTCTGGTTGCTTGACTTGGGGCAATGAAATCTGTTCTAAAACAGGGATCTCGGTGACGATTCTAGTGAATTCGTTTGTCGTAAAACTAGCTTTTCCAGTTGGCTTTTCACCGCTGGCCGCTTCCACAAGCAGTGCTGGCAAATTAATGCCCGCAAGCGTCGAGCCATAAATCCATGCCGGAAATCTAGGATTAAACTCCATGAGCCAGTACTGATCGGCCTCGTCGCGGATCATTTCAAATTCGCCGCCGCCAGTCCATTTCATTTTTGCCACAGCATCTGCCACGACTTCTTGTTGTCTTGAAGATAGTGCCGTGATTTTGCCAGACCAAGTTTTGCCTTCGGGTGTTGTGACGCGTTTTTGCATATGAACAGCGCCGCAAAGTTTTCCTTCAAATGCAGAAAAGCAAATGGACTCTTCTAGTCCACGTACATGAGCTTGGTAAAAAACATGCGCAATCGAACCATTTTTTGCGAGATTGCGACGTGCGCGATCAAGCTCGCGCCAAGAGCTGACGAAATGAGCTCCATGATAGGGGCCTTTGACCCAGATTCTCCAAGAGTGATTTCTGCAGAAATCATAGAGTGCCTGATCATCTCCACTCTCTACATAAATGCTCGGAGTTTTAAAAGGCAGAAACTGACCGACTTTGTTGTAGGGTTTATCAGCAAATTTTAAAGCGCTTTGACTTGGTAAAAGTAGTTTTCCATTTTGAGGAACATTTTGACTTAACCATGCCACTTCAATATCGAGAGCTGAAAGAACATAACGATCTTGGCTCATCTCCTTGATGGTTTGAGCATGTGCATTTTGATCGATGATATCCCAAGGTGGGAACACAAGGCGGTCTGTAAGAGCTTCTGAATGTAATCCAGAGGCACCGTCCCAGTAATCAATACCAATGATATTTGCATCAGGCCATGCTGCTCTCAAAGATTTTGCTATACCAAGTCCTGCTGAGGGACTCGGTCCACAGTAGAATCCTGATATCAGAAGTTGCAATGACATATTGAAATCCTTTCGCGTGGGGTACCGAGCACCCTGTGTTCTTATTGTGATAATAGGTGGGCCTCGGTTAAACTAATACACAACTGGAATGAAGAGAGTGATGGGATATGAGGGTATTTTCTAAAACGACATATTATGCAATAAAATCATATATTTAATCCTTGCGCGCGCAAGGAAGATGAGGAGATAAATATGACCTTGCGTCAAATAGCTAACCAATTGTCGTCACCTGTGACGCAGGAACACTCCATGGGATGTGGTCTCGCCTGTGTGGCATTTATTGTTGGCAAAACCTATCAAACAGTTTGGAAGAAAGTTCCTACGAAATCCTTCGCTTGGACTCGAGGCTATTATTGCAAAGAGTTAGTAGCACTTCTTAGTAAATTTGGCGCCAGCTATGAATGGAAGAAGGTGAGTGCAAAATTTTCTGTAGAGACCTGCCCAATTGGCACAATTGTTTTTCTAAAACCAAATACCAAATATCCTATGGGCCATTTTATGGTCAAAGTCGGCCGTTTTCGCTACATGAATCCATGGAAAAATTTTCCAATTATTATACCCGCGAAATCTGGTTTTGTTACTTTGCGCGAAGAGATATCATATGTTATTGAGCCAGAGATTTTGTCTTCTAAGTAAATAGGCAATTCACTCTGAGCGAAGAGCTCAGATGTTTCGCTTTGCTCAACATGACGCGATAGGTAGGCATCGTCATTCTGAGCGAAGCACACGTCATTCTGAGCGAAGCGCACGTCACTCTGAGCGAAGCGAAGAGCCTCAGATGTTTCGCTATGCTCAACATGACGGGAGACCGTTTCACTCTGAGCGAAGAGCCTCAGATGTTTCGCTTTGCTCAACATGACGCGATAGGTAGGCATCGTCATTCTGAGCGAAGCGCACGTCACTCTGAGCGAAGCGCACGTCACTCTGAGCGAAGCGAAGAGCCTCAGATGTTTCGCTATGCTCAACATGACGGGAGACCGTTTCACTCTGAGCGAAGCGCACGTCACTCTGAGCGAAGCGAAGAGCCTCAGATGTTTCGCTTTGCTCAACATGACGCGATAAGTAGGCGTCGTCACTCTGAGCGAAGAGCCTCAGATGTTTCGCTTTGCTCAACATGACGCGATAAGTAGGCGTCGTCACTCTGGGCGAAGAGCCTCAGATGTTTCGCTTTGCTCAACATGACGGGCATTGAAAGCAAAAATTCTGTTTGCACAAAACTCATGCTTCAGATAGGCCTAGACCAGATTTGATTTTAAAACAAGCACGAAGGGGAAAACAATGAACATGATTAAAGGGATTTTTTGTAAAGTGAATTTAATAGCGATGATATTACTGTCAACTGCTGTGAGCTTGAATTCGACTTTGGCACTCTCAAATACTCAAGTCGATTCGCCAGAGGTTTCGTTAGCTCAAGTCGCTCTTCAAACTCAGGAGATTGATACGTTTGAATTTGCTCAGGGCTTACTTAGAGGTGCAAGACCTGCGAATGAACCTCAGGTGAGATACCTTGCAGAAGCACTTGATGTGACGTTGATTGTGTCACTCGATGATTATTGGAAAGATCCAAGCATGAAGGCAAGAGAGACTACTTGGGTGAAGTCAGCAGGAATTCAGATTGTCCATTTGCCAATGCATCATCTAAAGGGACCAACTTTGCGGGAAGTAAAGCAGGCTTTAAGTGTCCTAAAATCAAATCCACAGCATAAAATCTATCTGCACTGCCAGCATGGAAAGGATCGTACAGGAATTGTCGTGGCGGCATATCGTATCATCTATGAGGGTGTAGAGGTAGACGATGCGATCAAAGAGATGTATCGATTTGGTCATTCTCCGTTTTTAGCTTTTTGGGATAGATTGTTATTTAAATTGTGAAATATCTCTAAAAATATAATTTTGAATTTTGTGGTTTATTTAGTGCTTGGGAAGAGTTGTAGATGGAAAGAGTATCAGTCTTGCATTAGATTCTATTTTACACTTTACGATAAGGGAATCCCTTTCAAGAATGTCGCATGGAGCAATTTCACCCGGTAAATTTTTCGCTGATGATTCAAGCGTAATATTACCTGGGATTTTAGAGGGTATCTTGGATACTGTAAAAATAGGTTTTGTTGAGTCTTGAAGTAATTTTCCAACACTTAGATTAGAATTTTTTTGTCCTCCACACAACCGATCGATTTTTGTATGGAAATCTAAAAAATTCTTTTGCACATCGTGGATGGAAAGATTGCCACTTTGCTCAAGGTATATGGCGAGATCTTTGCTGAGTGTTTTAAGATAGCCATACTCTACTTTGTTTTCTTTATATTAGCTGCATCTCATAAATGCTTCAGCCGAGGCAAAAAAAACATTTCTTGGGAAAATGTTTACTTCAGAACCTGCTGCTTTAGCTGCAAGAATGGTTCGGCCAGGACCAGTTTCGGATGCGCGATTCATTATGGCAGGGTAATATTGTGGGAATTTTATAAGTGGAATATCAGATGCTGCGTTTAAGAATATCGAAAGTAATACAAGCCTTTCTTCGCCAGGGTCTACGCCAGAAATAGTGTTGACTCCTGATGCAAAAGGTTGCTCGTCCCAGAGGTCGGACGAATCTGCAAAGATTTTAATTGTTGACTCCGCGTCACTGTCCATTTGTTCGATACAAGATTGATCGCGAATGTACCAGAATCCTCGATTCGGCCAATAGGTATCTCTAACTATGGATATTGTTGATTTTGTATCATTCAAATCTGGCTGGTTGATATATGCATTGAAGGTATTGGCGCATGCAGATTCTACTTTTTCAGTATCAAATGGTTTCCAAAGATCCTCCAACTCCTTTTTGTCGTTGCTTGGAGAGTACACGTTTTTTGTTGAGCGATTTTTGATACATTTGCTTGTGAAGATCGCTAAATGGTCGTTGGCAAAATTAGGCTTCAAAAATGAGTCGCGGAAACTTTCGTGCTTTTCCTTTGCGATCTCCTTGTACCAATTGATAAACTGCCGGTCCTTATGAAGATCAGTCAAATACGGTGCAATGCGATTTGGCGCCAAACATTCAGGCTTAACCTTAACCGTCATCAACCAAGGCACGCCCTTATTTTCCTGACTCATATACTTACTAGCATAGCGCTCAGAGTAGGCAGGATGCTGACCGACATATAGACCTTTTCTGTAGTGTGCGTGGGCCTTGGTGATATTTGTCCATTCATCATCTGTGAACGTGGAACGACCATGGTTTTTGAGTAGGATCGATTTTTCACCAATATGATACATGACGGGTAGGGGCATATCGGATTCAATTTCAAAACCTTTGACCTCGGATTTCGATTGATTGCTAACACGAGATTTGCAAGACGAAATAGTTAAAGTTGAAAAGATACTAAAGCAAATTAGCGCTACAAAGTAAGGACTTTCTTTTGCCGTGAATGTCGTCATTTTTTGAATCATAATGGCCTCATTGGTCGCTTAACAAAGAACTACTCTCTTAAAAAACGCTAGCATCAAACATAACCGCCACGACGTTTCTGACTAGTGCAATAAATTGCGTCGGTGTCATCGGCTTGCCGGTTGGCCCCACCATGTTTCCTGGCACAGGGAAATCGTATTTTGTAAAGTCGACGGATCTGTCGTTTGATCTCCAATGCTCTTCAAAAACATCGTCGTGTACTTTGGTTGCGACTTCATCGAAGATCTCTAGTTGCTGCTCTCTAAAGGCTCCGTACATGGTCGTTTGATCCTTGTTAGCAGAACCAGTAATGACTACCTGGCCATCTGCAGAAATGGTTTTCATATGATACTCTTGCGGTACTTTGTCGTTGTGGGCAAGATTTGCGAATTTTACATCAATGCCAACTTTTTCAAGAATATCTAGGTACAGTAAGTTCGGCATCCCTTTGGGGTTGGCGACTTCGAGCGGCTCTAGAATCGCTCTGATGTCGAGATTTGGATTGGCCTTCTTTGCATCTATCAAAGCTAAAACTGTGTGCCGATCGAACAAAAACTGGTCTTTGATGAGGATTTTCTTTTTTGCGTTTTTGATTAACTGCACCACTTGATCAACTGCATTGGTTCTTGAGGAGTCAACATTATTGCCTCCACCTCTAACCAAAGTTTTGCCTGGACTATTGATCTTTAGGTCTGCAGTTCTTTGCGCTTGGCCCTGCTCGTTTCTTTCGAGGAGATCAAATGGCTTTAGGATGTTTGCAATCATCGCTCTTTTGGAAGATCCAGACTTAAATGAAGACTTCGCCCATCCAGCAGATGCTAATTTTTGTACATATGCCTCATCTGTTTCTCTGTCTAGTGCATAAACCATATCATAGTAGTAGTCGTCTAACACGGCAGCAGCAGCCGGTCCTTCCACTTTCGCGGCTTCATCAAAGCACACTGCACCGGAAACATCGGTTAGATTCTTTGACGAGACAATCGCAATGGGGTTTGCAGATGCACCATCGGCGACTAAGACTTTGCTATGATCAGATGTTGCTCGTGCATTAAGAGAAAGATGCCCTTGAATGCCTGATACTTTAATAAACTCTTCGCTCAGAATTGTTGACATAAACTTGGGTAAACCTGAGCGGTGAGCACTCAGATGCGCACTGACTATGGCAAGTCGGGATGGATTTTTATGTGAATATGCTAACAGATAGTTATAGATTGGTCTCATCTCACCTTCGTGTCCAAAGTGATTAATGTTATCACGAATGATGAAGACTTTAAGATTGGGCTTACTTTCAACTTGTTTGATGATGTGTTTTGCTAGACTTGCACCCATTGTGCCGCCAAGGAAGAAGATATCGATAAAGAGTGTTTCCTGTGCATTGGAAACAGTCTGAAATATTCCATGGAAAATTCCCTTTTGCTGTGACCAAATTTTGTGATCTTCTGCATCAGGATATCCTTCCGCCGGTAAGAACACTGATTTAGGATCCGCTTTCATCATGCTTTCAAACGAACCTTTGCCAGTCAAAGGGTACTTTGTCTCAGTTAACAGAATTTTTTCTCCGATATATTCTATGATGTCTTGGGATGTGTCATTCCATGCGAGGTATGTAGCCTTGTTTCCGTCGAGCCATCCAAGATCAGATACAGCATGACCAGGAGTATTTTTAAACGTCTTTGCAAGATTGAGGTTGAGAATGGACTTACCGTCAACCTTTGCATAATTGCTATTGAGGCAACTAGCAACAGCTTGAAATGGAGAGGCAAGAAATTCTTCTGAGTCTTGGTATTTAAAATTCATCGCCGGTGCAAAGCAAGCAGCTAGTTTTGCTCGATCAGAGTCAACCTGCTCTAGATACCGCTTTGCCGTCGACTTATCAGAAGACGAAGTACGTGGATCACTAGATATATCAATAAGTGCTGATTTCAATTCCAGAATAGAACGGCGCGCGAGATCGATTCCAAGTTCTCTTCGTTTCGGATCTTCTTGACGAAGCAAGTAGCAAAGAGGCGCAATGATGTTTTTAGATTTAAAGAACGGGCGCATTTTCATTTGGCATTCAACGATATAGGCGTTTGCCTTTGGGTGGGCGACCCAACGATTGATTCTAGCCTTTACAGTATCATCAAATAGATACGGGTAGACTTTTTCAGTGCTCGTAAAGACGTCATTCTTGT
>JAPLFV010000066.1 GCA_026390495.1 Pseudomonadota bacterium
ATTGCTATTAGCATTTGGATGCAAGACCTCAAATAACTCCCAAGAAGGCAAATTGAAGCTAGGCAATGCATTCGATATGGGGCATCAAGAGGAGTCTTCTCCCTACGTCCATTTTGTTGCAAATTTAAAAGGTGGACAGCAAAGTTGCTCAGGCGTCTTCGTCTCTCAAAAAGTGATCGTTACGGCTGCCCATTGTCTAGTTGACCATAGTCATATGGGAATCATTGACCCTAGAAAAATTCAGGTGAAATCTCATTTCTTGGTGGTAGAACAAACTTCAATTGATACTGATTATATGAATCCTTCACTTTCCGAAGAAGAACAGAATGCACATGACCTTGGACTTTTGGTTGTCCGGTTGCCTGACAGCGACAGCAAAGCGACGGTTCAAGAGTTGCCGCGATTTGCTGAGCCATTAAATGCGGCTCGACCGAAGGATATTTTGCGATTCGTTAGCTTTGGTGGTGTAGACTTGGCAGAAAAAGGATATTCACGAACTCCTTGGACGGGAACGAATGTGGTAGATACGGTTGATGACAGATTTCTTTATTTTTCCTCCAAAGATGCAAAAAGCACAGTATCGCGAAGAAGCTCTGCTGATTCAGCAGATGATATTGTTGCCTTTGGAGGCGATTCAGGAGGTCCAGTATTGAAAGGCAATCTATTAGTCGGAATTCTAGTCAGTGGTACCAGTGGTATTGGCATATTAAACAAAAGTCTACAAGGCGCTCGGCTGAGAGCTATAAATTTAAATGGGGTTATAGGTTTGAATTTCTTGCAAAAGATTCAATTAATTTCCCGGAATCTATAAATCTGTATCTGGCCAAGCGACATTGGAGCGTCTTACGTATTCATAAAGCTTATTTCAAATTCTTGGTGCACTTCAAAATTCTGTACGCATATTTCGAATTAATTTTTTCGCTTAACATATTTGGTAATGATATTCCTGAAAGAACACTCAATAGAGATTTAAATACCAGCCCGTCAATTTCGCAGCGATAATTGTCCATGGCAGAATCAGGTAGAGCTAAATACCATCCAACTGTTTCACGCCGCAATTGGTAAAATGTTTCGGTTTTGCATCCAATCGATTCTTCGCCCGCTGCAATGAATGATCTATCAATAATTTGGATGTCTGATGCACGATAGAAATTTGCAAACATGTTTCCTGCGTATTGCAATGTTTTACCCTCATACATCCATTCGACACACGGACTTTCTGGTAAATTTGAAAATCTGAATTTTAGGTCAAGTTTAGCCAAATCGCTCAAGGATCTGATCTGAGGGCTTACGGCCTCTAAAATCTGTAACCCTAAAAGGGTGCCAATTAAAAGTTTAGATAGAAAGATAGACCTATCAAGGGATACCGAAATTCTTTCAAAAATTACTCTTCCAGCATCAAACCACAAAGCAGGAGCTATTATCAAAACTGGAAGCAAAAAACGTAGCTCTTTGTGGGCGATGATTGAGTGCCCCATTAGAAAGCTCAAATAGATAAACAAAAAAATTGAATATCTACCAGAAAAAACCAATACAACGGCCGCAATATTTGTCATCAACACAAAAATTGAAAGTATGTTAGTGGGTGGCCAAATCAGGTATGCGTACCATGGTGACACTCCAAAATTACTCGCTGCCCCTTCAATAATATTCGTATAAAAGTAATTCCAGGGAGTTAAAACAACGTGTCCATAAAGCGCAGAGTCCAGCCCAATGAAAATTAAGCTTACCGCGATTGATATAAATACTTGAGTCAAAACTACGGACCACTTTGGCCTAACGTATACTTGAAACCATAGAAAAATTCCTAAATACGCAAATGCCATTTGGTAGCGAATAAAAAACATCATAGTAAAAAGTGATGCCATTGTGGCATGGAGCTTCAAAGAATTTTTTAACTGATAAGGGCTGGCATTTAGGATCAGGCCAACAATAACTCCCAGACAAGCGGCAGAGAAACTCTCGGAGCTAGTTCGACCAAGAGAAAACCCTAGAATAGGCGACAGTAAAAACAAACTGAAGAAAAGACGTCTTTGCATAGCATCTGAGAAACCTTTTTTGCGTGAATAATTCCTAGCAACCAAGCACGTCGAAGCAAAGAGCATCGTGCCAAAACAAATCTTAACAATTGCAATAGAAAGAAATGGACTGTTTGTAAATTCAAAGCAAACTTTCAAGATTGATGCGACTAAGACCGGTTGAAACCAAGGTCGAATTTCTTTTGAAAACTCCCATATATTGTCAACCTCGGAGCCTCGCCCAAGGAGATGATTGGCAAATTCAATAATCTGAAAGTGTTCATCCGGGTGAAAGAAACCAACAGACAAAAATGAAGACAGCAATATTATTGTTACAAAATAGAACCACCAAATCGGTCGAAATGAAATCATTCAAGGATCCTAGCGAGTTCTTGTTAAAACGTGATTTAAAAATTTATATAAGGGATGGTACCATTGACAGTTCCACCCTTTATAATTCCCTTCTCAAATTTTTGAAAAATATCGAACACAAATTCAGGTGAAATGACTTGTAGACACCTATTGTTTGAACACAAAGACCTCTTATGGTTGTAGGCCATAATACATGGGCTGCAATGAAAATAGGAATAGACGATAGCACACTCACCAAGTGGGCCGTAAACATTTGGACTGTCTGTGCTAAATAGTGCGAGAGATCTCGTTCTTGTAAGAGCTGCAAAATGTGCAACCCCGTTGTCGTTCGAGATTGCAAATTCTGCTATAGCCAGAATATCCAAGAGATCTGTAAAGCTTGTTTTACCGCAAAGACCAACAAATCGCTCCTTATTTGCTACTTTCTCCAGGACAGCCAATTGAGTCTTTTGATCGTTAGAGGTTCCAACTATTGCAAAGTAGAAATTCGGATATTGGGATGACATCATGTCCAGTAATCTAACTAAGCTATGAATTGGGTAATTTCTAACTGAAAGGGTTGGACCTACATCTGGACTCACGACAATCAACTTGTGATGAGTTAAATTAAAATCAGGAAAAAATTTCTCTGTTAGCTCCGAGGCGCGAAGCTTAGGTCGATACTCTGGTAACTTTAACAGGCTTCGATCGACGGCAATTTTTGGACTTGGAAATTCTGCCGGAGAATCTGGATTTAATGCCAGGTCTGTTAACGCTAAGAAATTTGCAGAAATATGACGATTTTGATTAAAGGAACACTTTAGATCAAAAAATGTTCCTCTGTATAAACCTTCTAGGGCCATTCTGTGAAATCCCGCCCTATGTTTTGCGGACAGAATTCCACTTAGAATCGACGTAACGCGTGTCAATAGGCCAAAATCTAAAATGACTTCAAACTTAACTTGGCGCAACTTCCATATATTCCGAAGAATCGAAAAACCAAAATGCACCAGGCTTCCCCCGGAGATAACATGAATTCGGTTCGACTCAACTTGATTTAGCGTTAGCCAGCTACCAACACATGAATCTGTCGTTAATACATGAATTTCCGCATCTGGGTGCTTAGTCAAAATTTGTGTTATTGAAGGTGAAACCATCAATGAAGCACCCATTTCAAACAATTCAATCAAGAGAAACTTTTTGGGA
>JAPLFV010000183.1 GCA_026390495.1 Pseudomonadota bacterium
CATATAAGCCTAACTACAGGAGCTTACAACTTTGAAGCGAATCCAAAGAATACTGAATATATCAGCAAGTTAGCCTAGCAATATCGGACTTGATGCTTTCTGGCCTAAGATTTGCTTTGAATCATATATCAACACAGTAGCGTCAATCATCGACCCAAAATGAAAAAGTAAATCTTTTACAGGAGCAAACCATGAAAACTCAAACTACGGCACGATCCATAATGATGATGCTCTGCATCGGAAGTCTAACGTTTGCATCGTGTAACAAAATTACAGTTCAAGTCAAAAAAGATGCAAAAAATAGCACTCTACAAGGCGCTGAAACATCTGCAAAAGCAGAAAACACATCTGCCTCACTTGCGGATTCTGATGATTTCTTAAAAGAACTAGATGGTTTGAGAACAACTGCTGCAAGCATTATAGTTAAGCAATTGGCTAGTCAAGACTACGTCGGAAAATTCCGCGCCGGTGTACGTAAGTATCGATCTTTTCTTTTGGAAAAAGCAACGCACAAAACAAACTTAACAGACAGCTTTTACTCCAATGACTCGCAAACCTGCAGAGAAGGCGGACTGAAGATTAATATAGATAAAGACAATGAAGTCTTAGGCATGATTTTGCAAACTGCCCTTTTGGCTAAAATTAGTGAAACCAATCTGGGAAAATTAAATCAAGACTTGGCGAAGGAACTGCAAGCACTGTCTCAATTTATCACCATGGAACTTGGAGTTGAGATAAAAGGAACTAGCAGTGCAGAGAAAGATGGCGAATTCGATATCGCGTCCGGGGATGTATCCATCAAGCTACTTCCAATTTCTGGAGAAAGTATAGACGACGCCACAAAGCTAATCGATGCAAACAGCATTTTAAACTTGAACTTCAAGCGCCGAGTTGGAAAGGATCGCATTGGTACATTCCAAGGTGAAATGAAGCTTTCAAGTGACACAGCGACAGCAGCTGTAGCCAAATTTGAAGTTAGTCGCAGTAAAAATGTAGATAAATATACCCACCTTGCATCTGTAAAAATGGGCCTTGACGGGCAAGACCCAAGCTACGCACGTCAAATCATGGTAACGGACATTGTCGGTAAAAAAATGCAATATTCAATGAAGGACATTTTGAATGCTGGCATGAATTCAGAAAGCATTCATGAAACAATTATTGATTTAGAAAAGAAAACACAGTGCAAAGTTGGCGGAACTGTGATCGACAACGATAGTGGAAAAGACGATGGAGTAAAACCAACACCAGTGCCAACCACAAGTCCGGCACCGACTCCGATACCGACTCAATCGCCAACGCAGTCACCGACTCAATCGCCTGTTCAAGCCCCAGTCAAAAAATAGAATTAGAGTAATATTTAGCGAATAGCTGTCAAATTGAAATTGTCTGTCATATAGCGTTTTAAGATCGATTTTACAAAGTTTAAATGTTCTCCTGTATTATGGTCTCTTTCTTCACGGAAAGGGACCTTTTTTTATGACCACCGAGAACCTACGAACTATGATTTAAACTCTGTCGAATATCAGCAATCAAGTCGTTTGGATTTTCCAAACCGATACTAAATCGAACCAAATGGCTTTCAATCCCAAATTTCTTGCGTTCCTCCTCAGACATGAACCAATTAGTCGTAAAGGCTGGAACCGTGGCAGTTGATTCTGTACTTCCCAAACTAGGAACATCTTTAATCAACTTGAATCCTCTCATGAACGCCTCCATAGAGACTGATTTTTTAAAGACCACACCGATCATACCGCCAAATCCCTCCGTAAAACTAAGGTCCTTATTGGGCGGCGTACCATAGTAGACTTTTTCAACCTCTGGCATGACCTTTAGAGATTCTGATACTGCCTTCGCGTTGCGAGAATGCTGATCAACACGCAACTTCAAAGTACGAATTCCACGAAGCAACATTGAGCACTGATCTGGGGGTAAAAAAGTTCCAAGGTAGGAATGGCTGGTACGAAGAGGGGCTATTGCCGCTCTGGAGCCGGAGACCATTCCTGCGATAACATCAGCGTGACCATTCAAAAATTTTGTTGCACTCTCCATAACATAATCAAACCCAAATTTTAACGGCTTGCACAGAACTGGACTTGCAAATGTATTGTCGCAGATGCTGATCAAGTTATGCCGCTTTGCAAATGAGCTGACACTTGCGATATCTTGCGGGATACAAAACGGATTACTAATCGACTCACAAATGACAAATTTCGTCTTTGGAGTAAGAGCCTTATTCCATTCTGAAATTGGCGCAAATGTTGTTGTAACTCCCCAATGAGTCAAAACTTTCGCCAAGAAATTATTGGTGCCGCCGTAGCAAATATCGGGGCATAGAACATGATCTCCGGGTCTTGCAAGGGTGAAAAATAATAGAGTCAAGGCACTCATACCGCTATTCACAGCAATAGCTTCGTCGCCACCCTCTAAAGTTGCAAGCATTGATTCCAATTCTCGATGATTGTTGGTGTTGCCGAGGCGACTATATACAGGCGGCTCTTGCAAAGTTGGAGTCGAAAAAGTCACGGAGCGTTCAACAGCACCAATCAATCCACGTCCAACTCGGAATTCAGATCCTCCATGCTGCGCCAATGTATTTATGTCAATAGTTTTTGAGGTCATAAGCAAGCTCCAAAAAAATAGAGGTATCCATATAGAAGATGAAATTCTGTGGTTTCCAAACGACATTTAAGATATAGCCAAAAGATTCAAAAAAACAGTGCTGTTTGCGTATTTTTACGTTAAAAATATACTCTACTTGCATAAGTTAGCCAGTCGCTACTTTAACGGTTCATATTTTCGAGAGTTTCTGGAGACTAAATGACGAATTCAAAGAACACAATCGATGATGTTACAACTCTGCGTCGCGACTACCTGCAGAAGACTCTTCATGAAGGAGACTTGCCACAAAATCCTATGGATGCACTCAGCCTCTGGCTTACGGACGCTATCCATCTCGATGCAACCGATGCAAATGCGATGACTTTAAGCACCATGTCTTTGGAAGGTTACCCGACGTCGAGGATCGTCTTAGCGAGGGGAATCAGTCAGAGTGGAGTACGCTTTTTTACCAACTACAACAGCTCAAAAGGGCTTGAAATCGAACAAAATCAAAAGGTATCAGCGTCATTTTTTTGGCAGCAACTTGAGCGCCAGATTCGCATCCAAGGGACTATCTCTAAAATTTCAGCCAAGGAATCCGATGACTACTTTTCGTCGCGCCCCCGAGAAAGTCAAATCGGTGCCTGGGCGTCACCTCAGAGTAAAATCATAAAAAATCGTGAAGAGCTGGAGATTTCATTTCAAAAATTCGCGAAACAGTTTGAAAATACCAAAGTTATTCCACGCCCACCACACTGGGGCGGCTATCAGATTTTTCCAATAAAAGTTGAATTTTGGCAAGGTCGAACCTCCCGTCTTCATGATCGTCTTGAGGCCCATTTGCAAAATGAACAATGGCATTGGCAAAGGCTCGCGCCCTAGGAATCATACGGACTCCCAACTCAAAAAGCACTTAAGTTAAGACCCGATACTCCGATCACTCCATTGCACACGCAAAGGAGATTTATTTATGAAGATTGGAGGCATTGGCGGAGCTGGTTCGTCACCCATGGTGGATGCCATTATGGAGGCCGAGCGCATTCCTATTCAGTCAGCGACGTCGCGCAAAGAAAAAACTGCTGGCGTCAAAGATACATTGAAGTCATTTGACGGCCTTCTATCCAATTTTGGCAACTCTCTCAATGACCTAAAGAACCCGAGCACATTTGCAAAGCTTGCATTTGAGTCGTCTCATCCTGATTTGATTGACGGGAAAATTCTTGCGAACGCTAAACCAGGCAATTACGAATTCGAGATCGAAGGCCTTGCTAAATCTGAGAAGCAGCTGGCATTCGGCTTTCCCGATGCAGATAAGTCCCCTGTAGGTTTTGGATTTATGCGCGTGGGAAGCGGCGACCTAGCTAAGGATCTTGAGATCCCTCCAGGAAGCGCTCTCAAAGACGTTGCCGCCGCTATTAATGATGCCGATGCTGGCGTCAAAGCCATGATTGTCAATACAGGCATGGCAGAAGATCCATTTCGACTTATGGTTTCTAGTCTAAAACAAGGTTCAGAGGCCATTGTTGAGATTGATCGCGACACAACATTTACCGAATTTAAACAAATTGTTTCTCCTCAAGATTTGAAGGCAAAATTCGAAGGGGTCGATATTAAGCGAGCCACTAACTCATTTAGTGACCTCATAGAAGGTGTTCATTTAGATGCAAAGAGAGCAGAAGCAGGGACGAAAATCGAAATCAATATCAAAAATGACGTCGATAAAACTGGCAACGGAATCAAAGATTTCGTAAAGCAGTACAATGAACTCACGTCGTTCGCAAAGACGCAGTCAAAAGTTGATCCAGACACAGGCAAGGCCGGAATTCTTTCCGGTGATAGTTCACTAAGGTCTTCCATTCGAAAGCTTCAGTCCGAGCTTGGTCAATCAGGAAAATCCGGGAATTTGAGTCTAGCAGATATCGGCATAACTACGGATCCATTTTCAGGTTCCTTGAAAGTCGATGAATCCAAATTAACTGATGCGCTATCTAAAAACTTTGACGGAGTCACCTCCCTTTTTGCAAACTCCTCTCAAGGTCCGGGGCTAGCGCAAAAGCTGTCTGAAAGCGTAAAACAGCTTCAGGATAGGCAATCTGGCGCAATAGCTACCCGTATTAAAGGTCTAGATCAAAGAATAAAAACCCAAGACAAAGAGATTTCAAGACAAGAAGAGCGTTTAGTCACAAAGAGAGCGACTCTTGAACGCACCTTTGCAAGCCTAGACGCAAAGATGGCAGGCATGGATTCCACGAGCCAATTCTTAAACGCTCGATTTGCACCGCAAGCGCCCAAGGCGGCACCGGCAGCAAAAGCGGTTGGATCTGAATCCTAATCTGACTCTTAGTCCATATCAAATCTCTAAAAACTAAGGTGCAACACCATGACATTCAACAAATTCACCGCACACCCATGGCACGGGATAAGCATTCACCAGGATTCTCCAAATGCTGTGAATGCGTTTATTGAAATACTACCAACAGATGTTATTAAATACGAAGTAGACAAACAATCAGGTCACTTAAAAGTTGATCGGCCACAATCGTTTTCCAATATATGTCCAACACTGTATGGTTTTGTTCCTCAAACATACTGCGGAGCATTGGTAGCTCAATTTGCAAATGTGACGAAAGGTGATCAAGACCCGCTTGATATCTGCGTCTTTTCGGAACGACCCATCACACACAGCAATATTCTTATGGAAGCAAGACCCATCGGAGGCCTACGCCTCATTGATAAAGGCGAAGCAGATGATAAAATTCTCGCGGTGTTAAAGAATGACAGCGTGTATAGCTCTTGGACCGATATCATGCATATTCCTGAACCTCTCATCAATCGACTTCAACACTACTTTTTGACTTACAAAAATCAAGCAACGGGAACTAACCAGGCCGCCGTTTGCCGCATTGATAAAATATACGACGCAAAAACAGCGAAAGAAGTTATATCGCGATCTCAAAAGGACTATGAAAACCTCGTTAAGAATTCCTAGGTCAGAATACCAAATAGAATGGATTGACAACAGCAGTACAAAAAAATTGATTCCACCAAATGGCTAGTGCGTTATCTCAACTTTTTTTTGGCCCTACATTCTATTTCCAGCGAATTCGTCTACGAAAGAAAACAAGAGAAAATGGTAAGCTTGCAATCAGCAAGGTCGCCCATTGACTTGATGAGCCAAACACGCCAATATTTCCGCACTGAACGGGTACTGCTTGACGAACCTTGGTATCGCCATATGCTGGATCTGGATAGAGATAAATTGCACCTGCTTTGTCGTCCGCACCTAGTTTGTATGAGCTATAGGTTCGTCCATAACCCATAATGGAATCCAGATTATCGTGCGCATGCCCCAATCCAATGCAATGTCCCAGCTCGTGCACCATAGCAATCAAAATTGATTGAATATTTTTTTCGCCCATTTCACTTAGTATAATGTCACAGTCTTCAATCACTGATTTATTCTCGCTCAAAACGGGAGTTGCAGTCGCTGCAGCAGAGAGTGTGCCAGTATTAGATAGTACGATAGAATTAACTTTGTCTTTTGGGTCAAACTTCGCAAGACCGGGATTCTCTTCAATTTTCAATTTAAGATATGAACCTGCAACGTTGCTCCAAATTGCAGCTGATTCATCTAGCAATGCCAACATCAATTCGCGATCTGAAAGTTGGGAATAGATTCCGTCTTTATACGAATCTTTGTCTGAGATCCGAGGCAATGCACCGTCCCAAACAAAAACGACTTCAGGGTCGTCCACCGTTGAAGGAAGAATTGCTTTGTTGCTGAATATGGGCACGAATGCCGTAGTTGTAAAGACAATGAAACAAACGCAAGCCAATCTCGATGTTTTGTTCAATAGCTTTCTATTCATCTGACCCATTAATACCTCCATAGTACACCCAACCGCATTGACGACGGGGCTATATATTTTTTGGTGCTAGAATCAATACCAAGTGCCTGAGTATAATCAGCTGTGAAATGCCACCCACCACTACCCGATCCTGTTTCATAGCCAAAGGTTGAGTAGATCCCTGGTCCTGCTGCATAGCTAATAATAAGTCCGCCTCCTAGCGATAGAAACAGACCTTGAGATTGAAATCGTTTACCGAAAAGTAATCCTGGATACAGACTTAAAGTTGATTCAAAACCAGAGTCTGTAACCCAAGTTAGTGCCATTTGGTGAGAAGCAGGCGGAATAAAAAGAGGATAGCTTCCCCCATTACCAAGTTGCTGCGGTCCTGTTCTCAACGACAAGGAGCCAGCAAAAACAGACTGATTCGTCGATGCAATCAAACCAATCATGATGTAGAGAATGCTGACCAAAACCTTTGACATCATATGGTGACTCCAATCGTCAACCCCATTGTTTGTCTGCGAGCGCTCGGAATAAGTATAATCGCTTGATTTGGCAGCGTGTAGATGTGGGAGTCCCAATTGAGCTCAAGTTTAAATCGTCCAAATTCTTGGAATGCGGCAACCCCGAGAAAACCACCTAAATTGTAGTTAGTATCATGAATTGGCGCTGGTGGGTTTGGCTGATTTTTAGAGCTTTCATTATCATAAATCGATGTTTTTTGCATAAAGGCAACAGCACCATATCGAACATTTAAAAATTTCAATCCTCCAATGTCACTATTAGCGCCGAAGGTCAGCATGGCCTGCCTCTCTGATACCGGTCCAAAATCTTGGCCCAAATAGAAGGCTTGACTAAATAGCTCCTTTGTCCACCCAACACGAACCACCGCAGCAGGTTGGGCTCGATCTCCCATGTTGTCAACTGCAGCCAGCCCAGACCCAAGCTCTAAGCCAAATGCCATAGAAGAGATTAAGTAAGAGAATGAAAGGAAGAGCAAAGGAAGGACAAATTTCATTTTTGTTGACTCCAAAATAAAGGCAATCGTCATGCATCCTGCGAGAAATTGAATTGAGGGGATTAGGCGAAAATTCTGACAGGTATCGAAAAAAATCTTTGCAAATGGGCTCATTGAAAATTGTTGCATTAATGAGAGAAAGTAAATTTCTTAAACCCAAAAGATTATTATCTAATTTTACACTGGATTTGCTCAGTTTCCTAGCAGAGCTACCTTGCTTGCGAGCTAACATGTTTTTGCAACATCATAAACAGCTAGTCCTTTGGTTATTACCAACCAATCCTAGATAAGACTTTGCAATGAATATCTATTGCATAGATTCTACTTATGAAACGCCTTTAATTTCGACAAGAAAAACTTTATTTTGGGCTCTGTAAGACGCCTATCAAGAACAGTAGCGCATATGGAATGTAGCCCAAAGTGCAATGGACTAGACTTCGAAAATTTAAATTCTGTAATCAATTTAGACTTTTGATATTGCGCTGCAAGCCTCAAAGGCAAAACCCCGATACCGACGTCTTCAGCAATAAACTGTGCCGCAGTCGCAAACGAGTCGACCTCGATTTGGCGACTCATGATTTGTGGATCGACTTTACCTTTCAAAAGGTCTGCCAACGGAGTCTTTCGATTATCTGTGGCGCTGGGGACAATCACTATGAATCCATCTGAAACCATAGCTTTTCGATGAACCGAGTGAAACAGACCAAATTGGTCATCATACAGCTTAAAGGACGTGACCCCCTCACCTTCTTCAGGAACAGCGTCTACGACAAAATCGATCTCACTACATCTCAATCGATTTTGAAACCTATCACCGTTGGAAGTGCGCAAATTTATCTTAAACAATGGGAACAGCTTTCGATGTTCCACAATGAATTTTGGCCAAAGGTACTCGGCGAGCGAGTCAAACGTTCCGACTGTGACCGTTGCTGATTTGGGATCATTCAATCCTTCAAATTCATGCATCGTTTGTATCGAAAGCGCATTTAAACTCTTAGAGAATTTCAATATTAGCTCACCCGCCCAAGTGAGTTCAACACCATGACGCCCTCGCGTCAGCAAGGGCAAATTCAAAGACTTTTCAAGGGTCTGAAGGGAACGAGTGATGGCAGGCTGTGTCAATTTGAGCTCATTTGTAGCACCATGAATACTGCCATGACGACATACCGCTTCAAAAATCACAAGTTTTTCTGAATGTTCTAATAATCTTTTAGACAGCATTTGACTCGTCTCCTTCCCATACAACACGATCTTAATATTTAATGCAAAATTATTATCAAAGGCATGCTTATTATGCATTATTTTTATTAAAGAAGTCGCACTAGTATCTAATCGAAGAGAGACGAAAAACGTTCAAACAACAATAAAATTGACAACGAGGTGAAAAATGAAACTGACGGATAGACATTGCAATACTCTAAAGCTACGCAACTTGCTTGCGGGACTCGCATGGATGATCTCCCATCATGCACTTGGCGGACCACAGGAACTGTACTGTAGAACAGTCAAGGCTAACCTGCAGGGCTATGAATTAACCATCACAAAAACCGAAAATGCCAACTTTGAGCTCTACCTTAAAGATTGCTTCTTCTGGCATGGAAGGTGTTTGGATCCCAAAACAATCCTCGGCCCCATTTCAGTAGCCAGGGGCTATGGCACTTATGAAAGTGAAATTTCCGGCCAAAGCTTTACTGAAGTACGCACCTTCAATATGCAAAACGTTGAGTTCGATCACCACACTGATGATGGCAAAGATCTACACATCACATTTGACAAAGAATTCTGCCATCTAAACTAATATTACCAACCATACCTAGGCTTGCTGTCAAAAGCATGCTTAGCTTCTATTTCCCTTACAGTGCCTGTCTGAGATCTCATGACGACGGAGTGAGTCTTAGCTCCTCCGCCAAAATAGCGAACGCCTCGCAAGAAACTGCCATTCGTCACGCCTGTCGCAATAAACATAACATTGCCTTTTGCAAGGTCATTCAAGCCGTAAATTTGGTCTTTAGATTTGATTCCCATTTTTTGAGCGCGAGTCCATTCAGTTTCATTCTCAAAAACGAGTGTTGCTTGCATGTCGCCACCAAGGCAACGCAATGCAGCGGCAGCGATTACGCCCTCAGGCGCACCACCAGACCCAAACAAAACATCGACTCCGCTATCGTCAATTGCTGTCGCTATAGCCGCAGACACATCTCCATCGCCAATCAATCGAATGCGAGCTCCTGTTCCACGTACTTCTTGAATAATTGATTTATGGCGATCTCGATCTAAAATGATCACACACAAATCTTCCACATGCTTTTTTGACGCTTTTGCAATCTCTTGAAGGTTCCAGGTCGGACTCTTGGTTATATCAATCGCACCTTTAGCCGAAGGACCCACGGCAATTTTATTCATGTACATATCTGGGGCATGAAGAAACCCACCTTCTTCAGCAGCAGCAATGCATGCAATGGCCTCGCTGCCGCCCTTAGCCGTGATAGATGTTCCTTCCAGGGGATCACAGGCAATATCAATTCTGTGCCCACCTTTGCCCATTCCAACTTTTTCACCTATATATAACATGGGGGCTTCATCCATTTCGCCCTCCCCGATCACTACCAAACCATCGAAATCCATACTATTAAACGACTCTCTCATAGCCGTCACAGCAGCTTGATCTGCAGCATTTTTGTCTCCACGCCCAATCCAACGCCCAGCACTCAATGCTGCAGCTTCAGTCACGCGAACAAACTCTAACGCCAAATTTCTATTCATATGAGGCCTCTTAAGGTTTAAGGAAATTTAGTTTCGCAAAATGGCTCAAAAACAAGGTGTCAATGGTATAGACACTCGTATTTAAGCAAAATCCCACCGTTCCTACAAGTCCTCAAAATCCTTTGACTAAATATTGGCCCACAGGTTGCATATGGGGATTTGAGAGGCTGGTTCCTATTATTAGTGGGATTCTCAGTCAAATACTCAAATTATAGTGGAAATTGCTGCTGTTGCTGAATAATCTGCTGCTGACGTTGGAGTTAACTATGAGATTCTTTGATAGAAATTTTTTCGCTAGCATAAGAGATATTTTTGTATCTGCCATGATTGGCGTTACTTTAAGTTTATCCTTGGCAGGTATCATCGTTTATCACCATTTGGTCGAGTCAACTCATAGAGCCCGTGAAAATGCACCTAGTTCTTTTACTGCACCTATTTTATCTGAAACTCCGTCTATGTCTCAGGAATCAATTGAGCAAGCCATTGAAAAGTTTCAGATTCAACTGCCAGAAAATGTCATGCTACCAAAATTTGACCCCTCGTTGACCGATAGAGGTATGACTTACAGAGTCAATGCTTATTCTGCTCCACAAGTTAGCATAGGTCCCGAAGCGTTTCACAACTGGGCTATTCTAGCGAGCACCATTGCGCACGAGGTCGAAGTCCATTGTAAACAAAACTTCTTTGCTATTCACCTGATGGATCTTGCAGGTATGGACGGTACCGGCCAGGCTGAGCGCGAGGCTTACCTTCATGAACTCAGTCATGCAAAACGATTCGGCCTCGCCCCTTTAGATCAAGACTTGATTCGCAGCACTATGGTTCAGTTTTATCCAGAAAGTAGATTCTCTTTCGCAGAGATTCCTTCGATTAAGTTTGTAATTCAGAAACTTTCAATTCTTGAACCAACTCGGGTGTCTAGCAAATCAAGAAAGGGCTGATCGTGGGGTGAGTCCTGAATGTCGGTTCTAAGGCAGATCCTCACGGAGCGCACTATGCCTTTCCATGACTTCCATCTTTGGCTCCACTAAACTCAGGAAACTTTAAACTCAAATAAAGTAATACCGCTGTAATCCATATAATGTCAGCAATCAACAAATGAATCAGTTGAGCCCAGACTGGTGCTAGCAATAGCAGATTTACAGTTCCAAAAATCAACTGACCGATAAGCGAATACATCAGCACTAAGGCCCTAATCGTCGGCAATTTCCCAAATTTCAACCTTAGAATGGTCAAGCATTGCATCACTAGAAATATAGCAACAGCGACAGCAGCTATAGGATGTACAATTCTCAGTCTAATCAAAAAATGCGCCGTCGGTGAAAGGTCTGTTTTAAACCCGTCGATCAATCCAGTCGCTGGAAACAGCGTATCCCCAAGGGCAACTATACCACCAGATGCCGCAACAAATCCCAAACCACACAAGCCATAGAACAGATTTCTCAACATGGATTTGTTTCTGTTCATTGACAAACTCGACTGCAAAAAATCATCGGCTCTAGATGCCGCTTCAACAACAAAAATCTGCCAGTAAAGTAAAAGAAAAGTATTCACCAGATGTGCTGCTATGACTGCGGCACGCAAGGGTGACGAGTTTTGATCGACCAACGCCATCAATACCAATACCGCACCTACGAGAGCTTCGCCAAAAATAAATATAACAGAATACAAGGCAGCTTTGCGTGCAGGGTGATCCTTTGGAAATATCTGTCTAGACCAAAAATATAGACTTACGACGACTAAAAGGGACAAACCACTCGTCAGTCGATGGCCAAATTCAATCATTGTCTTGATCGACGGAGCAGGAGGAATAATTTCACCTTGGCATGTTGGCCAATGCTCTCCGCACCCTGCACCAGATCCAGTTGCACGTACAAACGCTCCAAACAAGATAACCGCTATCGTGTAAACCAAAGCAAATTTTGAAAACCTCTGAAACCATTTCTGTTGCATATGATCACCGAATTAAAAATAATTACTGAAAACCTGCAATCACCCATTACTCGGTCAAATGCAGAATCTTTATGTGAAATCCTTCAAGCTGGCGATATTTAGGCTTTCCCATAGCTCGACCAGCCAAAAAAGACGATTCTGTTTTTCGCCTTAAGCGAACATCCCTCATCATGCTATTCTCATTTTCGGCAGTCGCTGACACAACGGACCAAAGTTCGGCTCTGGCGACATCTTTACCTGGCAAAGATTTTTCACTCGTCGATAACGGGAATATCTCAAAACTTAACTCAAATGCCTCATCGAAAACTTCGTCCACTAATCGACGATGATTACGAAGACTCCCATTTTTAGGCAATCTCAATGCTGCACAAAGCGTGTTTATTGTCGCATTCATCATCCATTTTTTTCGTATAAACGGAGTCATATCATTTTCCCACGACCAACCTTCATTTAGCTGAATCAAAGATACTTCGTCGGGAGTCGCTGAATGATTTGAAGTACAGCCCGGCAGGTTTCCCCAACGAGTCACTGATTGTCCTGAAAAAACTTTCAGAACTCCAAGGGAATCGACGGTCGCACCAATCGTTGTCATACCGCTCCTAACTGGGCGGCTTAGAAATTTAGTTTGAAAGTTTCTTAAAATATGAGACGTATCACCGTTACATAGAGCAACAAAAGGCGTGTCCTTTGGCCACAACTCCTGCTGTTCTTCCAAAGCCTTTTCCAAATCGTAAGCTTTGACACAAAAAACCACCACCTGCAAATTTTCTGGAATCAGAGACCTGATAGCGCGACCTAAAGCACCCATTCCGACAATATTTGGTAACGGCTGTTTCATTTTTATCTAAGAGCCCTCAATAGATAATTACAATCTAAAAAATCTTGGACATGATCGATTCATAACATAAAAAAAATTTATTAAAAACTTTAAAAATGGCAAAAAATGCATAGATATTGGTAAATTGCTCAAATTTTGTGGGCAACTTAACCGTCCATTCTATACTTTTCATAAACAGTTTAACTATTTGGCCGATAAGCCTTAAAGATGATTGCTTTGAGCGATTGGCGTCCGAGGGGAAAATATGAGCGATTCACTTCCAAAGTCAGATACGAAAAGTACAAGCCCGAATTCGCAAGATAGCAAACCTACCGGCAAAGAGAATTTCTTCAAAGAATCGTTGGCCATCATGGACGATAACACATGGATCTGGGCCATTTCACAAAATGCACTTTCAAGCTCAAGTAAAGCGTATATTCGCGTCGTTTCCACGGTCACAATTAGACATAGCTGGTCCCGATTCAAAGAAGCACCGTGTATCATTATACATTGGGAGTCGAAAAGCAGACCCGGAGGAGCGATCGTCGAAGAGATTTTAGATGTAGACCCTCGCTTCGATGTTTCAAACAAAATTATCGTTTTAACGACTAATCCCATTCATGAAGATGTTGTCTATTTCAGCGAGCTGGGTATCAGAAGAATTGTCCGTATCAGGAACAGGGACAAAGATTTAGAAGTCTGCCAAAGAGAATTGAATCAGCATGTGGCAGACGCTTTAAATTTAAATCAAAAAGCGACAACAGAATCTCTATGGAGAAAGATATTAGCCGCCATAGATCGGCTCCCCGATGCGCCAGAAGAAGAAATACTACAAAGACTTGAACAAAATATTCAAAAACTGAGTCAAGGATCTAAAGAGAACGCTCGCGAGATTGACGCCACGGCAAGCTTACTATTCAAACGAAATGACACCTCAAAGGCGTTCAAATATTGGGAACATGCACTGCAAAGCAATCCAAATTACTTTCGCACTTATAATAATATGATCGCTGCACATAGGAAACTAGGCCAGCATTACGAAGCATATATGTTACTGCAAAAAATGCAGATGCTGAATCGAAGCTGTATTTCTAGGCTTGTCGCCTTGGGAGAAACTCAGCTGGCGTTGAATGACGATCGAAAGGCTGAACATTATTTTCAAAGTGCCATCGAAAAAGACGGCTGGTGCAGTGGCGCCCTCAATGGCATGGCCGATATTAAATTTCGCAGAGGCGAACTGGAAAGCGCTCGAGAGCTTCTTGAACGTTCAAATGTTGCTTATAGATATGCAACAAAACTCAATTTAATGGGTATAGAAATGGTCAAACTGGATCGGTTTGACGAAGCGCTTGAACATTATTCGAAGGCCCAATATGTCCTGCCCCAACAAGAAAAAGGGCCCCAGTTGTTTTTCAATATTGGGCTGTGCTATTCCCGTTGGAACAAGCCGAACATGGCCAAAGAATTTTTAAAATTGGCATTGGTAAAAGAGCCCAACTACAAAAAAGCACAAAAGCTTTTGGAAGCTTTAGAAGCTAAAATTACAGGGATCGAACCAAATAAAGTTGCCTGACCTTCAATCTCTTGAAAGCCAGGCAATAATTCGAAGGAACTATTTTTTACGCTTCTTTTCAACCCTTAACTGCTGACTCATCAGTTTGATATACACGTGGCAAGCCCTTTGCCTGACGAATCAAGAAGGCCTGTTGATTGCGCAAATATCTCACCACATTTTGATTGTCAGGATTCATTCTAAGTTTGTCGACTTCAAGTTGAATATCATTAATTCTCTCAACGTCGTTAGTTTTCTGATAAATTTGATCCAGAATTGTGTTGAACTGATCTTTCTCATGCTCAGTCAGACCAGTAGTATTGGCATAGCGGTGAAATTTGTTGACCGCCATTGGCTCTGTGTCGACAACGACAGTTCCATCTTGTTTTCTCTCTGTTACGACCCCCGGTTCAGTGTATATTCCTGACCTTGCCACAACATCACCAATGTTTACATTCTTCACTTGCATACTCTTCCTCCGTAAATTTAGATGGATCAAGATTCAATAAATGCAGTTGTTAAAAAGGTCCGTTCACTTACCGCAACTTAAACTCTTCCGCTGTATACATTCGAGGTCGATATCCACTCATATTAATCAAATGATTCTTCTCGCCCTCAAGATACCTAACGAATTGCATATTCTTAGGGTCCACTGCGAGTTCATCAATTTTGGCCTGCAATCGATCAATTCGCTGTGTGGCTTCTGGATGACTCTTAATCTCGTCCATTAAGTTTAGAAACTCTTCGCGCCTTTCCGGTGCAATACCATTCAAATAGCCGTGCCTTGCATTGTCGCGAATGGCATCCTGTTCTCGATCCAAAATAACGGTGCCTTTGGCAGGATCACGACCTATAACTAAAGACGGTTGCCCCTGACTTAGAAAGACAGAATCGCCAATCCTGTAGGACATTTTAACCTCCCATAGCACCCACTTGGTCCAAGATGCCCGTTAAGCGCTCACCAATTAAAGACAATAGGAAGATCGCTATAATCAAAATATACACGAAGGCGGCAGGATATTGCAAGTCGCTGAAACTACATCATTTTTTCCTATTTGAGGAGGCAGATTTTACCTATTCGCAAATTCAAAAGGCTCGTGAAATAATCAGATTTAAGAAAATCCTAAAATTTCCGATACGAACTTAAATGGAGCATCACCATCTATTTTTTGGGTGTTCCAAAATCATGTTTCGATCCTGAGTCTAGGAGTTCAGAGATCGAGAGAAAGGAGGTTCAAATGGCAAGCAGTGTCATCAAACTAGACGGATTTCGTCACGCAAAACAAAGCCAATATATGAAGCGGTACCGAGCTCGCCTTGACGCCTTCATTCGCTCTAGGATTCCCATGAACTGGGCAGGCGACATGCTCCGCTTAGCGGATGAGTTTCAGCGAAAGTGCCAGGACCGCAAAGACATGGTTTGGGACTACGTTGAGTTGAGAGAGTTAATGTTAGAGTTTGTCACTGAACAAGTGGCACGAGATATTTTTACCGAGCTTGAAAAGCAATTCTGGTTTGATCCAAGATGGGTAACACTAGATTCTGTCAGTGAGCGTTGCCTTAGCTTTATGATCATTGGAGAGAGTGGAGCCGCTACGGGATTTTAATCCGGTGTGATAGATCTGATTCTCTTAACAAATAACAAAAATAAAAAAGGCTCGATTCCTAGTGAACGAGCCTTAAATATTTTGATGAAGACTATCGTCTCCATTCGTTTGAATACGTGTGAAAAAAGCGGTTACGCTTCTCCAACTTCATTTTGAACAGGACGATCACTCAAAATCTTACCTTCTGCAATCTCCCTCAACGCTGTAACGCCTTCTTTATTTTTTGTTCGCATCGTTGGAACTTGACCAGCCATTAATTGTCTAGCCCTATCAGCGGCCACAGCAACAAGAGCAAATCGATTTTCCATATGATCAAGACAATCTTCAATTGATACGCGAGCCATTGAAATGCTCCTTCTCACAAAATGTTAATAAACAAGATCACACCAACCCTACAGCAGGGGTCATTAAAAACCAATGAACAAGGTTTAAAATAAACGACTACAAGAAATCGGCGATGGACGGTTTTAATAGAATAAGATAGCCTAGTCAACGATTATATACTGCTTTTTTAATGGAGTGCCTGTTTTTATGGCTATGATTCCAGCTACTTTGCTCCTTGCAATAGCTCAATTTTTAATCACAAGTTGCGGAAATGGTACCTCTACAAAGCCTCCAGAGCAAACCGACAGTAATTTTCCGCTCACGGACGATCCCTCTGCTCAAGAAGCCCAATACAAGTGGGACGATGAAAACTGTCTTGCAAATGTAAAGCCCGGTAAACGAATCACTCAATTTTCAGCCACCTCATGGTCTCAAGGTCAAAAAGTTGAAATTGCTCAATCAATTGATTCTATTTTGGCGGATGGTTCCATTGATGAAAATGTTATTGGTGGAGATACGAGGGCTCGGGAGATCTATTCGCGATCATGCAGCCGAACTGATTCAGCTGTAGGCGGCTGCCTCGGCCCCGAAGGCCGCGAGTTAAATTGGACAAGAACATCTCAGCCTGGAGTCAAGCCTAGGTTCTGTAAGGATTCTGGTAATTATCCTCGCGATAGTTTAGAACGGATAACATTGGAAGCACTTAAGCATTTTTCCGATGCTCGTAGTTTTCAAGTCAAGGCATATCTGGAATCTAAAGATCCAGGACCAGTCGATCTTAAAATTATTCCCTCTTTTGAAACGATTCGATTCAATTCTTCAAGCTCCGGAAACAAAAGCTCTATAGTTGATCAAATGGCGTATTTTCCGGCAAATTCGGGTTTGAACGAAACGGCGTTTATTGCTGTCTTCCCGGGAAGAAAAGATGAAAATCAGGACTCTCCTAGACTATGGGAGACGTCTTTTGTTTTGGCGCATGAGTATGGGCATCATATCGAAAGAAAACTTGGTTTTGATCAATATGCCAAAACCCGCACCGTTGCTCGAGCTGCAGTTAGCGAGGGTTTTGCGGATATCGCTGGCTATAGCACGAAAAAGGGAATGGACCTTGAACTAAACAATATTGGATGCATCAAAGACAGGCGAATTTCTTCCGGAATCTTTTCAGACAAGGTGGAGAAAAAAATAGACAAGGCATTGCTTAATGCACTTCTGTTGAGAGAAAAAGATTCGATTAGTAATCTCAGCACAATCAAATCTGATTTTTCTTTGCCATACTTGGCCTGTACATCAGCACCTTCGCGTACCCTACCCCATGGACTAGGAGCGATATTGGCGCACCAAGTCTTTGTCATTGCATCAGCACTTAATGACATCGACCCCAATCGAAGCAAGCGCGACGATAGACTGGAGCTAGCTAAATTTAGCCGCGATTGGCTCAAAAATGTCAATGGGTCTGTGGGTGCGGGACGAACTGTTGAGAATGACCTCTTATTGATATCCAAAGCTATCGAAACTGCGGTTCTCAATGAAAGCAGTCGGAAAAGTATTCGCCTAACTGAAACTGATTTCAAAAGTCTATGCTCAAAGATGGCCAAAGGTTTCTCTGGATTGAATCAATCTTCTTGGTTCAGTCAAAATTCTTGCTCAAATTGACTAAAAGTTTGTATCATTAAACATCGACCTGACTATGACTTAACAATGATTCAGTCAAAGACTGATGTCTGTTTTTTTATGTCGAGGGCATCAAAATTATTTACCGGGAAGATTAAAGGTGGGACTGTTGAATCAAACCAAATTGAAGGTCACTTGCCTCATGGCATTAGCACTAACATTTAATGTGCATGCTAATGGACAAACCGCAACAAGTAAAAAGCTAAAAACAGAGCGCCAAAAGCTTCATGGAACGCCTAAAAAGCCGCAATCTCAGGGACCAGCGACCAGTTCTACAGGCGTCATTCCAATGTTTGCTGCCGCCCAAAAATTATATAATGCAGGTAAATTCCCACAAGCTCTAGTCGCTTTCGATCGAATTATGAAACGCTATCCTGGACACGAACCAACAATTATTCAATATGCTAAGACACTCTACAAATTAGACCGAATTACAGAAAGCTATAATCTGTTTGCGCGCATAAATCCTCAATACCTCGATCCAGAAACGAGCTATGAATATGGATACGCTTCTTACGTTAACTCCAGGTGGGATGCTGCACTATTCAGCTTTAAACGAGTTCCGTCAGAGCACGCTCTCTACGACTTGGCGAACTATTATGGAGCGTTGGCGGCCATAAAATTAAAGAAGTACGCCGACGCCGAAGAAATGCTAGATAAAGCAGTCGTACTTCCTGACAAGCTGGCAAAAAGCCGCTCTATGTATCAAAAACACGTACAATCTCTGAGACATCTTCAGGAGAAATCCGATTTAGATCAGGCGACAATTGCTGAAAAAAATAGGCTCGCTGCCGCAAAGTCACAACTCAATGCAGCGCAAGCAGCCCCCCAGCCACCCCCTCAAACTGGGGCCTCAACAACTTCCGACTCATCAAAACCTGTGGAAGGAGAGCCTTATGTGCACCAGGGATTTTACTCCGTCAATAAATCCGTAAAGGTGAGCGTCAGCAAGGATCATCAAGTCATCGATAAGCATGGGTTTAACGAAACCACATTTGATAATGATCTTGCCGAATTCAAATTCTCATATGGGCCAACATTTCCTCTATCATTCAATAAAACATCTTTTGGATCTGGGGCCTTTGGCCTTCAATTTAATCTTGGTGTTTCGGACACTAACTCAAAAGGGCGTCAGGAACGAATCGTTGTTTACGAAGATAGTCGAGATATTCCTCGAGTTTTGGGAGACGATATTCCGGCAACTCACCTTGTGATTGGTAAGGCAGGAGTGGAGACTTGGTTGGAATTTGCAGTTGCCAATAATTGGTGGGCGGGAGCACTTGCCAGTTTAAATTTTGAATATCCTGAATTTAAAAGAGGCCAACGAACAAGCTCTCGCTCTGCTGCGCCTCAAATCGGAAAGAAATTTAAATTTGGAAATGGTAAACATTCAGGAAACATCTTGGGGCAATATCGATTTGAACAGCTGACGGACAGCGAGACAAATCCCCTAGTGGACGTAAATTCTGGGCTGCTTGAAACCGAAATTTCATTGGCTAGTGACACTGTCTTTTTACTTGGTCTTTATACCTATCACTTCAATTACCAATTGGTGACTATGGGCGGTCCAGATACAACTAATTCTGGCTCATTGAAGGTAACTCAAAATTTTCCTCTTGGTTTTAGTGCTTCACTTGCCGGAACTGGAGGAACAACGACGAATCATATTGTAAGAGGCCTTCCAACGTTCGGCGATGCATCAGCAGATGGAACAATTCTCTCAGGTAGAGCAAAGATTTCTGCAGGCCCGATACCATGGTTCAAACTTAGCGGAGAGTATCAAGTCGCAAAAACAAGTTGGACCGTTTTACAAGAAGACAGAGTCGATGCCTTTAAGAAGAACGTCAACGAGAATGGCTTAAAAATTTAGCCAAAGCAAAATTTGAAAACGGTCAATGGTCTGTTGCGGAAAAGCCATCGATAGAACCGCATTTGATTTTCGAACATTTCTTGTCTTCAGTTGAAGACGCAATCGATATCTTCAATCACTATTCTGATCGACCTATCGGAGTCTTTCCCTTGCAGGGAGAAACGCCCTCCAGTCAATCAGGCACACTCATAGTAAGAGGACATATTCAGATTAAGCTATTTTTTGAAGTTTTTGAAAACAAGCCTCGAATCACAGGCAAAGCATTTACCATGGAATCTTTTGCATTAAGGGAAACGAATTTGCCAGTTATGACTTCTGAGATTGATGCCTTTGGCGCAACGCTATGGAGAACTTCCAACAATAAATTATGGAACACGGAGCAATACATCAGAAAGATTTTATTGTATATTTTAGAGAAAAGCACTTGAATGGATTTTTCGGTGACATAAGGCAAAAAGAGTTCTTAAGAGGAGTTCACATGAAGATACAATTTTCAAAGCAATCGACTGAAGAGGTTATTGCCTCCCTTAAAAAGGAAATGACAGGAAGAAGCCTGTCCGATATCGTTTCCATGGAAAGCGACTCAGGGAAACTGATTATCAAAATATCCAAGCTTGGAACTTCGACTCTCACATTTGATCGAGAAGAAAGAGACTCGAATATAGTTTTTAGCCTATCGAGCGAAAAAATTGCGTTTGCTCACAAAGCGTTTAAAGACGAAGTAAAAGAAAAGCTAAGTGGAATCATCGGGAAAGCTGGCGGGAAAATCTTACAAGCCTAGTTTTTGCCAATAATTAGAATTGCCAATCCACCGTCACCCTGAGGCATAGCCGTAGGGTCTGTTCTTTCCTGAAAATCTTGTTAAAATACAATGGCCAATATCACGCATTTGTCATCCTGAACGAAGTGGTCATCCTGAACGAAGTGGTCATCCTGAACGAAGTGGTCATCCTGAACGAAGTGGTCA
>JAPLFV010000176.1 GCA_026390495.1 Pseudomonadota bacterium
AGTAGGGTAGCCAGTCCAGGATTACTCCCAGACCAGCCCCCGAGGAACGAAACGTGCGAGTTTTCCCGCATTTCGCTCGAGCATTAATAAGGCTGAATAGTTCTCAGCCCAGCAGAACTCTCATAGTTGATGATGGTTTTGCGACGTTTCCGCTCTTCTTCACGTTGTTTAAAGTACTCTTTATACAGCGGGTTGAAAGGCGTTGCCTCGCTTTTTATTTTGACGTGGCGACGGATTTTTGTATCTGTTGCATTCTTTAGGAAGAGGGTTTTTGGTTCCCCCTTTTTATCCTTCACAATGCAGTGAAACCGCCAATTATCTCCTCCGCGGCGTGTGAAATACTTTCTCACAATCCACTTTTTACCTTTACGTGCGTGACGTTTCATGGCCCAACGCATGAGAGCTTGGAAGATTTCATGGTCAACCTTTGCAAACACTTCAGATGACACAGACGTTCGATAATAATTTACCCACCCCGTTAAACGTGAGTTCAACGTATGGATAAGTTGTTCCGTTGGTAGTGCCACTCCCTTTTTGATTGTGGTTCTAATTTCTTGGAGGAATCGTTTGACGTTTTCCTTTGCAGGTTTAATCAAAAGCTTCCCGTTTTTGTACTTGCGTACATTGAAGCCAAGAAAGTTGAAGCCGTCGTCAATATGGGTGATCTTCGTCTTCGTAGGTGACAACTCGAGTCCGACTTTTGCAAGCGCATCCACCAGGATTGGCATCACTTTATCGGTCAGAAGTTCCTTGCTTGCAGCTGTTACCACAAAATCATCAGCATAGGCGACCATATTGATCTTTTCCCTATCCCGTTGTTTGTTGTTGTTGCTGCGTACACGTCTTTCAATTCCCGATAGAGCCATGACAGCAAGGGCTGCGCTGCAGACCCCGCCCTGGGGCACGCCGAAAAGTGTTGGATGGAGCTGTCCTTTGTCTATGTAACCAGCTTTTAAAAATTTCCTGAGGATTGTTTTGTCCATAGGAATTGTTCTTAGAAGGTGCTCAGGACAGATCCTGTCGAAGCACGCTTTTATATCGCCTTCCAAAATCCAGGTGGCTGATTTTCCTTTTGCAAGTACATTGAAACATTGTTCCCGTGCATCATGCGCTGAGCGTTTCAGTCTAAATCCATAGGCATTCGGGTCAGCCCATTCCTCAACAAGTGGCTCGAGCGACAAAAGATATAGTGCTTGTGTCGCCCGATCAAAAATGCAGGGAATAGAAAGTGCTCTTAAGTCTTTGGATCCGGATTTCTTTGGAATATGAATGCGTCTCAGGGGTTTAGGCTTATAACCTTGCCGCTTGAGTGCAAAGATTCCTCGTGTTTTCTGTTGGTTGGTTCCCCACACCTCACCATCAACACCAGGGGTGTTCTTCCCCTGACTACTTGTTACCCGTCTAACGGCCAGACATTTGGCCGCAAACGAGCTGGTTAGTAGACGCTGCAGTGCTCTCACCTTGCCGCGTCGTCCTTCCCGTTCTGCTTTGGCAATACGCATTTGAAGTCGTAAGACAATAGCTTCCAATGCTGGCCAGTTTAGGTCTGACCAGATGTCGTTAGGCACCGCTGAAGCTGCACCAGTCGATTTATTCGCTGTCATTTGCATTTCTCCATTATTACAATTCTTCAAACTTTCTTACCATCTAACACCTGTTCGAAGTGGGCTCGCTTTCGCGCCGGGCACTCTGTCCCGTATCCCGATCATTACAACCGAGCATTTGCTTTCTCGAACATCCTTTACCTGCTACGCATAAAGTGTTTCTTACGATTCACCGTCCAGAATCCAATTGAATCTTGGGGCGTATCAGGCTTAACACGTTCCGCCATAAGAGCAATTACGAGGTTAGCCGCTTACTAGAGACCGGGAAGCACTGTTAGCTGCGAAAGAGGTTACCCCCTGCTCTTTGCTGGCTTCCTACAGAGGTTGGTCAGCCGTTACCTCTGTCGGTTATCACGGTCTTTTAACGCAAGTTCAGATGCCTTCGGCATACCCGCTATCAAGCGCTATCCTGGATTCGGCTTCCAGGAAGATCCTTAGCTCACGCCTTGGATCCAGCACCGAAGTGCTTTGCTACGTTGTTCTCTCCGCTCTTTATTCAGGAGAGTAGATTCACCGAGCAGCATCGGTGGTGATGTCCGCTATTCATTCCTTTCTGTTTAGCGTCATCACAGCTCTTATTGGCGACTTCGTGTCGCACGGGGGTGTATCCGGGAATCACCCAAAAGTGCCATACAGCTGTTTTTTGTTTAAAATGAAGGAATTTTCGCGTTTGAGATGAATTTCGAGTCGATGAGTGAGCGTACGGAAAATATGTCTCGAGGTGGGTTTTAAGGGAACCCGGACATTAGGATGATATTATTTTGATATTATTATTTTTTCATTCTTCGAGAAGAGAACTGCGTCCACCCGGAATATGCCTATATAAAGTAGCAGGAGAAATGCATAGCCTTTTTGCAACCTCTGCTACGGTGATTTTCTTGTTCTTTAAAAGTGCCTTGGCCACAATAAAGTCATCAGCTTTGACAGAAGGTGGCCGTCCACCTGTTCTGCCCAAGAGTTTGGCAGCATCTAATCCAGCCGTTGTCCGGTCCCTGATAATAAAACGTTCAAATTCAGCCAATGCCCCAAAAATATGAAAGACAAGACGGCCTCCAGATGTTGTTGTATCAATGGCTTCTGTGAGTGAACGAAAGCCTTTATTTTGTTTTTCCAAAGTTTCGATTGTTTCAATTAATTGTTTTAAGGATCGCGCGAGACGATCGAGCTTCCATACAACCAATGTATCTTTGGGGCGCATATAGTCGAGAGCATTAATGAGCTCAGGTCTATCGCGTTTGGCTCCAGATGCTTTTTCAGTATAAATTTTTTCGCATCCCGCTTTTTCTAAGGCATGGATTTGTAAATCAAGATTTTGTTCTTGGGTCGAAACGCGAGCATAGCCAACAAGCATGAGTGTATCCTTCTTAAAACTCGTCACTAGCATACATTTTAAGAGATTATGTTTCAAGAGATAGTTTTGAGATGTTTTTTTTAAATGACCTTCCTTGAAAATGCTTGTTTTTCAAAAAATAATGCAACGTCGATAAAAGTACCTTAAAAAGGACCGTTTGTGAGAGGTTGCTTTTAAACGTACTTTTCTCATGTTAAGTGGGTTCTTGCATTATGATAAGTTATCCTAATTTTCTTTTTATTATTTTTATAAAAGATGATGTGCCTTTATACGA
>JAPLFV010000158.1 GCA_026390495.1 Pseudomonadota bacterium
GGCAAGCGCTCCAGATATTCCGACAGAATTTTTGTTAAAAGGGAAGAAAGCCATTTCTGACCCATGGATTGTTTCCTTAAAAAACTCGCAATTGAATATGAATGAGTAGAATTCAATTGCGCGATCCATATCTAAAACCGGTATTTCAAAATAGGCGCCTAAATTCTTCATCTTATATCTCTCCATCCAAAATAATTTTTTAAAGCTTTTGTAGAGTATTTGTGAAGGTGGATACCTGACATTGTTACGGATCTCAATGAGTATTTATGAGTCAATTGCCGTAGCTTTATGAATTTGCCCTTCATTACGGTCACAGGACTGGGACCAATTGGCATTTATTGGTACCAGTCGTACGGCACCAATTTGATTGATTGGTGCCAGTCGTACGGCACCAGATTAAATTGTTTAAAATTTAGGCATCAGATTAGAAAGAAATTGCTGGTATTGCGAGTCTTGATTCATTAGTCTTTTGGGTAGAGAAACTCACGATAATTTAATGTGTCTTTATGTTTGTGTTTGATCATGTCGTCTTGATAAATTTGTCCTAAGACCATGTTTCTTAAACTGTGAAAGGTTATCTATGCAAATTTCAACTTCAAATGTTTTTCTATCTATTGTGTTGACCGGAGGGTTGTCGGGATCCTTGTTCGCCGGAATTCACGACCTTAATTTTCGAGGAATAGCTGGGCAAAATGAGCAGGCTCTTTGTGAGTCTCGCATGGCCGAGATAGCGACAAAATTTACAGCTGCCACAAGCATAAAAGTTCTAGGTACTCGTTGCGAAAGAGTATCATCTGTCGATAATTTTCGAGGCACGCTTTCCTATATGTCAGTGACTCCGGTAAAAATGTGGTCGTCTGAATCAGGACATTCTGATCGTGATCGCGAATATTTTCGCTCTAAAGATTCCTGTGAGCGCGGTCTTGTTGCTGAGATTCAAGTGATGAAGTCATTGACAGGATTGACTCCATTTGCGTCCTATTGTGCGGAGACAAATATTGTTGGTCCAAAGGCGTTTCGAACTAGAATCGACGCTATTGGGGAAAGTTCAGTCGTGAAGATTGAAGATCACATTTCATTCCAACGGGAATTAGTTGATTCATCGAGTTTAACCGACGGATTATGCCGTCTTGCATCAGCTCGAGGCCTTCGCGTTATACAGTGGAGTCAAATGGAAAGGTTGGGGGCCAGTATGTTGGCTGTAGGGTATTATGACGATCTTCGCGACGAACAAAAAAATGAGTTAGCTCAAAGAGGCCTATTTTTCTATGCAAATGAATCTGAATGTGATGCTCAGTTAAAGGCACTGTCCCAGAGATGGAAGCACAATGTATTGCCGGCCGTGTTTGCTTGCTCCAAGTCAGGATACAATGGTTCTCAGTTGAATGCGGCTTGGTGGGGCGGGGAGTTTGCAGAATATGAGCTCGATGCTCAGATTCTACCTCAATCATTCGATAATTTATCCTTATGTCAAACTGAAGGGCGCAGAATCGAAGGAGTCCTTACCGCTGAAGGTGCTAAAGTTTTGGGATCCTTATGCGGATCTACCGGAGACCAACCAGGCGATATTCGCCTTGAAATTTATACTCGCTAAGCACAGAATGTGGCACGCGTCTGTGGGATTCACCGAAGTGGATTCAGTGGATAGGATCCAAACAGACAAGCCACAATTTTGATATGTTTAGGACGTCTCAATGAAATTAGTGAATGTTGCCGCATGCGTCATGAATCAAACCCCTTTTGATTGGCATGGCAACGAAGATCGCATTCGAAACGTGTTGAAAGCAGCACGCGCAAAAAATGTTAGTATCTTGTGCCTTCCTGAGCTGGCTGTGAGCGGTTACGGGTGTGAGGATGCGTTTCATATGCCGCATCTTCAGGATCAATCCTGGAAGATGTTAGTGACGCTATTGCCAGATACTAAGGACATGTTGGTTGCAATTGGATTGCCAGTGACTCACCGCGGGGCGTTATTCAACGTCATTGCAGTTGTTGCAAATACCAAGATCGTTGCCATCATTCCTAAAAAGCTATTGGCGGGCGACGGCGTCCATTATGAGCCAAGGTGGTTTAAGCCTTGGCCAGCAGATGTGATCGAAACCTTTGACAGAGATGGTTTTTCTGTGCCCATCGGCGATGTCTATATTGATGCCGGAGGAGTTCGACTTGGTTTTGAGATATGTGAAGAAGCTTGGGTCGCAAACAGGCCTGGAGCAAATTTAGCCCGCAAGGGAATTGATATTATTCTAAATCCAAGTGCAAGTCATTTTGCTTTTGGGAAGCGCGAGATTCGAGAGCGATTTGTCAGTGAGGGCAGTCGCGCTTTCAATGTGGCCTATCTATATAGTAATTTGCTTGGCAATGAATCTGGTCGCGTGATTTTTGATGGCGGAGCCCTAGTGGCAAGCGAAGGAAAGTTGATTGCTAGGGGGAAACGCTTTTCTTGGAAAGACTTTGAGCTGACCACGGCCGTAGTTGACATTGATATCAATCGAATGAATAAAACGCGAAGTGGATCTTTTCAACCCTTGCTGGGCGAAAAAGATACCAGCGGCGTCGATGTTGATTTTGTATGGCCCGATGTTGCAACTGCGAAAACTATTAAAGCTGAAATTATTGCTTGGGAAAATTCCTCTGAATTGAAAGCTGAGGAATTATCTCGTGCTGTGGCGCTGGGGCTTTTCGATTTTTTACGTAAATCTCACGTTCATGGGTTTACGGTTTCCATGAGTGGTGGGGTCGATTCTTCGGCCGTGGCACTTTTGAGTACCTATGCCTTCAGGTTTGCGCTGGATGAAATAGGAATGGCAGGAATCAAGGAACGACTTGGATTTATTCCTGAGATTCATAAATGCCATGACATTAAAGAAATTTGCCAATTGCTGATTCAATCTGTGTATCAGGCGACGTCAAATAGCTCAGACGAAACACGCAGCGCTGCGTCTCAAGTGGCAGCAGAGCTCGGCACAAGGCACTTTGAATGGAATATTGAGAATCTTGTAGAGAGCTACAAGGACGTGGTTGGAAAGGCTTCGGGCACCGTATGGGATTGGAGTAAACATGATTTGTGTTTGCAAAATATTCAAGCTCGCGTGCGGTCTCCTGGAGTTTGGATGCTTGCCAATTTACGAAATCATCTGTTGTTAGCTACATCTAATCGCAGCGAAGTCGCCGTTGGCTATGCCACAATGGACGGCGATACCAGCGGTGGTTTATCGCCATTGGCAGGAATCGATAAAGCTTATCTACGCCGATGGTTAGTTTGGGCGGAGACAGTTGGCCCTGTCCAGATTGGGCCGACCAAGTCCTTGAAGCTTGTGAATGGCATGCCTCCAACGGCAGAGTTGAGGCCTAAATCGCAGCATCAAACGGATGAAGGTGATTTAATGCCTTACGATATTTTAGATGCGATCGAGCGAGAAGCGATCAAAGATAAAAAATCACCAGAAGAAGTTCTAGAGTTTATGGCTGCCAATCATCCTGAATATTCTGGTGATCAGTTAAAAGTATGGATCAAACGTTTCTTTACTCTTTGGTGCCGCAATCAGTGGAAGCGAGAGCGCTATGCCCCTGGTTTTCATTTGGATGAGTTGAGTTTAGATCCTAAAACCTGGTGCCGATTTCCTATTTTGTCGGGTGGTTTTATATCTGAGCTAGAAGCCATGGAGCATCACAAAGTATGACTGAAAAGAAAGGCTCCATAGTTGGAGCTTCTCCGGAGCCAGCTGACTCGGCGTTGCTTGTCGAGGAAAAATGCTCATTTACTGATAGTAAACTCCGCTTTCCCCTCTCCTCGCGCCTTGATTCAACTGGCTCCGAACAATCTCTAGGTATTTCTAGCGGACCTTCTGACAAAAGCATTTCAGTTTTTGACTATCCCCAGTATTTTCGAGATTTCAAATTTTCAAATCATTTCTCTGAGCATTTGGCTGCTGATCCGGAGCCTATGAATTTTAGGCGAGAGGTGAAGGACGCGTGTTTTTCAAGAGTTCGGCCGGTTGATGTCGCAAACCCTTCTATAGTTTCTTGGTCTCATTCAATGGGGCGGGAGTTGGGTATTGATCCCTCTTTTTTTGATGGTAATTTGGCTCCCCAGATACTCAGCGGTAATGTCTTGCTCAAGGAAATGGATCCATTTGCTATGTGCTATGGTGGGCACCAGTTTGGTCATTGGGCAGGACAGTTAGGCGATGGCCGAGCTATTAACCTCTGTGAAGCGAAAGGACCTTCTGGACAGCGCTGGATGCTACAGTTGAAAGGTGCTGGGCCAACTCCCTACTCGCGCGGTGCAGATGGACTCGCGGTTCTTCGATCAAGTATTCGCGAATACCTTTGTAGTGAAGCTATGTTTCATCTAGGAATTTCGACCACCAGGGCATTGTCGTTAACCCTGACTGGAGATGAGGTCATTCGTGACAAGCTTTATGATGGAAGGCGAGAGTTAGAGCCAGGAGCCATCGTTTGCCGAGTTGCTGAGTCTTTTGTCAGATTTGGTAATTTTGAAATTTTTGCCAGTAGAAATGATAAGAAAACTTTGCAGTCACTGGCTGACTACTGTGCCGTTCATTTGTACGGCCATAAATTAGAATTTGCGGCGAGTGCTACGTCGATCGACGGTCAAAGAAAAGAAGCCTACAAAGATATGCTACGCCAAATTTCAAGCAGGACTTCTAGCACCATTGTCGATTGGATGCGCGTTGGTTTTGTTCACGGAGTTATGAACACGGACAACATGTCCATTTTAGGCCAAACCATTGACTACGGACCATTCGGATGGCTTGAAGATTATGATAGTGAATGGACTCCGAACACGACGGATTTTCAAGGTCGGCGTTATGCCTATGGCAGGCAAGGGCAGATTGGTCATTGGAATTTTTGTCGACTCCTCGAAACTTTTGGACTTCTTGGTTTTGAACAGCGAGAACTCGAAGATTTAGCGTCTGAGTTTGCAAATCAGTATAGTGACAAATTTAAGGCCATGATGCTCTCTAAGCTTGGCATTGATTCTTCAAAATTAAATTCTGAAACCATGAAAGCCTCATGGTACATGGTGGAGTCATTGATAGAGTTCATGCGAAAGGCGAAATTAGACTGGACGATGTTCTTTAGTCAATTGCCTTTGCTGTTTGAAGGCAAGCCAAACATTGACGATGCCAATTCATTGTGGCCAGGATTTCATAAAATATTGGTAGATAGTTCCTATTTGGTCCCAGATGAGTTTTCGCCTGAATTGATAGATGCGGTGCGCAAATGGTTAGGTTCTTATATTGACATTATCTCACATGGAACTCGATCAGGAATAGACATCTGTTTAGCGATGAGGAAGGTCAACCCAAGGTATGTGCTTCGCAATTATTTGACTCAAGAGGCGATTGAAGATGCTGAAAAGGGTGACTATGCAAAGCTTCGACGGTTAGAAAATATGATTCAGTCACCATACACAGCGTCTTCCGAGCTTGAAGGATTTTTCAAAAAACGACCCGACTGGGCGTTAAACAAGTTTGGCTGTTCTATGCTGTCTTGTAGCTCCTAAGTGCACGGGTGATGGCTGCTATTGTCTTAGATGAATCTTGAGTCTGAATATTTTAGCGGTGAGGTGACAATGAAATTAACGTTAGAAGACAATGAAGCAAAATTTTTGGATCTTTTACTTGAAGCGGGTGTTTTAAGATTTGGAGATTTTTTGACGAAATCGGGCCGAAAATCGCCTTATTTCTTTAACACTGGAAATTTTGACTCTGGACGTGTGTTGAACGGAGTCGCTCAGTGCTATTCCCGTCACATAGTTAAAGTTCTTGGATTAGCTGAAAATCCAACTAAAAAAATTCACCTCTATGGACCTGCCTATAAAGGCATTCCTTTGGCGACCTCGATCTCTCAGCAGTTGTTCTTGATAACAGGTCGTGATGTGCCGTTTACCTTCAATCGCAAGGAAGTCAAATCCCACGGCGAAGGAGGGCGTTTCATTGGGCGAAAGCTTGAAAGCCAAGATCGCGTTATTGTCGTTGAAGATGTCATTACCGGGGGTACAAGTATCCGCGAGTCATTAGAATTATTGAAACCACTTGGTGTCGTGATAGAAGCCGTTGTCGTGGGAGTTGATCGCGAAGAAAGAGGTTTAGGCACTGTGTCGGCATCGCAAGAATTGTCAAAAGATTTTGGTATACCAGTTTATTCACTTCTCAAATTGACAGACATCGTCCAAGTGTTATCTAACGAAGAACGACTTGGCAGAAGGTGGATTGATGACGAAACGGCAAATCGCATTCAGCTATATCGTCAAAGTTATTGCAGTCCATAATTCTATTTAGTTTTGTTACCAAACTCATTAGAGATGGCGGTTGAAAATGGGCAGGTGATTGAAGTTGAGTCTGAAACTGTAAATGAACTCAGCATAATTTTAGAGATGTCTTTATCGTGGACACTCATCGTCGGCCTTCCAGTTTTGATTATTGAAATCCATGTTCAGTAACATTGATTGCGGTGGAGATGTAAAATTGGCTGATGCCATGCCAAGCTACCGAGAGTTTTGGCGTCCATCGAGGGTGGACAATGTTTCTTTGACTGTCTCGGAAGTGAGTTTTGAAGATGCAGTTTCAACGCTTTTAGAAGGGAGTAATCCCGACGACGTTGAAGGATCTGGAAGCTCTAATTGGTGTGGAAGCATCGGAAAAATGCGTAAAATTTGTATTGGCCAAAGTGGAAAAATCTACAAGTTAAAATTTGTGGGATCTGACTCTTCATCCTATGATTTGAATAATTATAGCACCAGTGATTTGCCCACTGACGGACGCCTTAAGATGGGATTTCAAGGTGAATTTTTTTCTCCACAGAGAGCGAAATCCAGTCAGTTTCCAATTTATTTTCGCATCGGAATTCATGAGGATTTGGAAAAGGGTCCAAAGAATGCAAAATTCGAATTGGATATAGAGTCCGTTGGTGGCGTATGGCGAGAAGTTGCGCGAGGAGAGCTCGTCAAATCCAACAGCAACTGAATCGTTATCAAAGCCATTGGTTTTTTAAGTTATTGAAACCTTACACCCAACTGTTTACAAAAGTGTAAACGCTTGACTTCGCAGGGTTTTTACTCTAATCAGTCCAGCACGGCGACCTGCAATATCGCAGATCTCTCTTTGGAAAGGATTACAGTATGAAGGCAAATCTATACGTTTTTGTATCAGTGGCTCTAATGTCCATACTAACTGGCTGTGGAAAGAAAGAAGCATCAACATCGAATTTAGCATCAGTAAAAGGAAGCTACTGGGCAGGACGAGATTCCTATAGTAAGGATGTTGCTGCAATAACTTATGCTACGCTTCAAGACATGTACGCTGTTGGAAATCCAAACGTTCATCCGACGGAACAAACTGAGTACAGTGAACGAGGATTTCAATTGAATTCAGTTGAAGGATTTAGGATTGAATGTGCTTATGAGAGTATTGATCTCAATTTTCCGCAACGAAAAAGTCTTAACTGTCGGTTTTCTGACGGTGCTGCAACCTGTGGAAGCTGTGGCCCTGGACTGGGGCTTTTTATTCATACAGCTCGGGCTGATTGGGGATTCAATAATGCCTTAGCGTCTCGATTAAACCTTGACCCTCGCCGAACTCAGTCTGTAAATCAAACCGGAGTCGTGACTGTACTAACAGACAGAGATGCAAATGGTGACGTGCTCGTTTGTGCACGCAGCACCCTCACTGGATTAAGATCATGCGCGGTTGGTAGAAACAGAGATTATATTCGTGTCGGTGAAGCGGCTCGTGCTGCAGCAGTAAATGGTCGATAGACCTTTGATGCAGACTACTTGAGTCGTTGTCGAAAAGCCCGGACCGCTTGGTCCGGGTTTTATTCGTTTCTGGTTAATATTTTGGGTGCTATTTTATTGAGGTCTGCAGCGTGAGTATGCCGCTACCGGCATTTAAAACTTGCGGTTGCTTGGTGTTCTACATAAGCACTAACACCGTCTGGATCTCTGCCAAATGTTGGCGGGTCAAATGGGCTGTTTGATATATCTCCCGGTACTGCCGGTAAGGCGAACATTGGAGTGTAGGCTGCAATGCACGTCTTGCCATTTTTGATCGTATATTTACCAGAGCCGCTATAATACCCTGTAGGAACGCTGGCTGGTCTTGTAAAATATTTTGCAATCTGTGCAGGCGTAGAGCAGTGCGGCCATTTTACAGTTGTGCAGATTAAAATCTCTTCCCATGTTGAGCCGTTTCCGCCCGAAGCTTGACAAAGTCCTTCACCCGCCGGCATCAACAACGCATCACTACTATTCCAATTGACGGTCTTACCAGTCAGAGGGTCCTTTCTAAAATTGTCATTCTGTGTAGAAGCCAAAGTCTTTCCTGGTAGGAGCATCGCTGCTTTTATTGCATATCCATCTCCACTGGAGAGGCAATCTGCTCGCAATGTCCAATTCCCATATTTTGTGCCCGTGCCAGCTTTTGAAATCAATACTGATCCATCGCTTCTGAGCAATTGCACAGGACCGCTACTCGGGCATAAACTGGAAGTAATGTTTTTCGAACAATCAAGATTGGCATTTAAGTATTGCAAGATTCCTGCTCGCTCCATTCGTAGCTCAAGGGCTTTTTGACCTTTAAACCCACTACTCAAACTTTCATTGATGAACACTGCCACCATTGAACTGAGTGCAATACCCACAAAGACGGTGGCCATTGAGAATCCGGCTTCTTTCATGTTTTTATCGAGTTTGTTTTGGCTAAACATGTGGAATCCCCTTGTACTGTTTACAGGACTATCGACATTTTTGGGTATTTTCTTTAGGGAATTGTGTTGATTTCAAAATCTTGGACAAACATGAAAAAATAGGAATAAATTCCATTATATAAGAAGCTTGATGATCAGCTATCCCGGCGCGAGGGGGCAAAATACCACTCAAATTCAGGCATTTTGCGCACTTAGGTGCAGCTATTTAGTACCTGAAAAGTTCCGTGGTAGATGTTGAATACCTGGCTGGAAGTCTTTGCGCATTGCGACAAAAGCTGACTAAAACATTAAATTTGAATCAAGAATCACGCATAGCTACACAATATCCGTCGTCAAAATTCATGTCATTTTTAAAGAGACTACTTGTTGTTTCAATTTTTTCACCTTTCCAATTATTTGGAATTGTAATTTTGTCAGATTCTCCCCATTCGCTTGTAAAGCCCTCAAAATAAAAGCTTTCGCGGATTTCGGTGACCTTTAATATTAGAGACTTTTGGATTTCCGGTTTGCCAATCTTGATGCCGTGTGGGCTTGTCTTTTGCCACCAAATGATTCCTGCATATTGCTGATCTATGGATCGAGAGATTTGGTAAAAATTATATCCACCTGAGTAAAATTGATTCGGGGCACATGTGAATTGAATAGGGATGTTAGGAGTGCTTTGTGCCACTGTCGACCACACTGACACAGCTAACGTAAAGAATCCAAATCTGACAAATGAATAAAGGCACGATCGCATGGTTTTTCTCCTGGCGTGATTGATGTTCACCAGAGACTCTAACCACTCATTGCACGAAAGGAAAATAGATAAGGGTGCTCGTTGTCATAGGATGGAATGATCGCGGGGTAGGTATATTCAGCACTCATTGAAAAGTCTATATTCCAAGGTGAATAACTCGCAAACGCCACCGGTCTGCAATTTTTACTACAGGCCGATAGGTTGAAATTTTCATGATGTTCAATCTAAAGGTCACATCCCCCAGATTGCCACCAGGATTTATTTTTGCAAACATCGGTATATGACGTTTTCCATCCAGGGGAGCAGGAATAATGGGTGGCTCGGATGCAGTGATCTGGAGCGTTTGACATTATAACTCTGCAGTTTGTGCAAGTGGTTCCCCATTCGGCTGCCTGGTTCGCTTCGGAATATACATATTGGTCGCTTTGATCCAATAAGGATGCATTGGTATCTTCCTGAGCCGCTGCGAGGTCTGCAGAGATTGACAATAGAAGCGCGCACGTTTTTACAAATTGATTCATCAATAATCCCTTCAAAAAAAGTTATGTGAGAGGATTATCATCGATATTCATTTAAAACCAATGTAGTGGGTTTCTCCGCATGAATCTTGTAAACAAAAGGTGCACACTAGGCACGCCTCTGCACATTCAAATTTTTTTAGGACGATGAGTATTGCAATGATGCTAGTGGTGAACTTATTTAGATTTTGCTGGCGGCAATATCCTATCCAGGGTTCGCGATAATTGCGAAAATATAAATTCTGGCGCAATCCGGTTCATCCATTTCAATTGATTGCTTTGACCAGGACGAATCTCATACACATCATTTTCCATCCCCTTTAGAGCAGCATCAACCAAGGCTTCAACAGACATCACAGAAATTCCCTTCATGTCCATCTCATTGGCATCGGCAAGTAGTGGCGTTGCGGTCGCAGGTGGTGCTAGTTCAAAGACTCGAATGGATGTAGTCTTCAATTGAGCGCGTAGCGAGCGAGTAAAGCTATTGAGACCTGCTTTTGTAGCGCTATAGACAGGGGATATTGGAAGCGGAACAAATGCTAATCCAGAGCTGACATTGACGATAGCAGACTCCGACTTTTGTTTAAGGTGAGGGATCAATCGATGACTCAGCCGAATTGGGCCAAGTAAGTTGGTGTGCAGTTCGCCGACGAGTTGATTGTCAGTTAATGATTCATCGTGAAGGTTCAGTTCCTGCATGATGCCCGCGTTGTTGATAAGGATGTTGAGATCTGGAAAATCCTTTTTCACAGTGTTTACAAGGTTCTCAATCTCGCTAGCTTGACCGATATCGTTTTTAATGACCTGAAGATCGGGAAGTAGTTTTTTAGCAGCGGCAATTTTTGAATCGCTTCTACCGGTGACGATGACTTTGTTGCCTTTCTGCAAAAGCTTTTTAGCCAGTTCAAGTCCAATTCCACTTGTTCCACCGGTAATTAAAATGGTGTTTCCAGATAGTTTCATTTAATCCTCATTAATTTTGTAAAATATTTTTGCTGTGTTTTAATTTACAGTTTTAAGATCATGTCGACTTCGGCGTCGATCGCATCGGCAAGCTTAGAAAACTGCAGAAACATTTTTGATTTAGGGCGTGTTTCTGAGACGGAAGTTAGTTTTGGCGCGCCGGATTTTATGTCGTTGATGACATCTTGCGAAGGTTGTTCGTTTTTAATCAACCTTAGCCCAACTCGCTGTCTTCCGACGTTGGTGTCTGAGCTCGAGCTAATGCTCGTTGGGGAATGGCGCTTTGTTTTGTCTGTCATGAAGTTCTCCTAGTAAAGACGAACCGAAGCCTCAAAGCAATGGGGCCAAAATAAATTCGTCTTCTTCACAGAGCCTATCTCGGTCTATCCACGCTATTCTTGATACTAGGCATTTTTTTTAGGGTGAAACATGAGATTAAGGCATTAAAAAGCCCTCCAAACTCTTAAAGAGCAAGGAGGGCTTTAGTCGATTAAACTCGCTAAATTCTAGCAATAAACACTTGTTTTATTCCTTGTTACCTTTTGCTTGGTCTTCACGGAATTTTGCAGAAACTTGCTCTTGGATACTTGTTGGTACCGGACGGTAACGAGCAAATTCCATAGAGAACCCTGCTTTACCCTGAGTTTTAGAGCGTAGATCTGTGGAGTAACCGAACATCTCAGAAAGTGGAACTTCCGAAAGAATGACGGCATATGAGTCGCGCATATCAGACCCTAGAAGAAGTCCACGTCGACTCGACAAGTCACCTTGAACTGGTCCTTGGAATTCAACGGGGGTTTCAACTTCCACCTTCATAATTGGCTCAAGCAAAACAGGCTTAGATGCCAAGAATGCTTCTTTAAATGCCTGACGAGCAGCAATTTTGAACGCCATTTCAGAGGAATCGACTGGGTGAAAGCCACCGTCAATCAGATCAATCTGACAACCGATAACTTGGCAACCTGCGAGAGGTCCTTTGTCAATCGCCTCTTTCAAGCCTTTTTCAACGCCTGGGATAAATTCTTTAGGAACAGATCCACCCACAGTTTTGTTGTTGAAAATAAAGGTATCAGCAGAATCTTCCGGAAGCGGAGTGAGTGTTCCGACAATGTGCGCGTACTGACCAGATCCACCAGTTTGCTTTTTATGTTTGTAGTCAAAGGTAGAAGCGCGGCCTGGGGCCTCGCGGTAGTTTACCTTTGGCTGACCGACGATGACGTCAGCTTTGTATTCACGTTTAATACGCTCAACGTAAATCTCTAAGTGAAGCTCGCCCATACCTTTGATGATGGTCTCGTTGGACTCTTCATCAACACGAACTCTGAATGTAGGATCTTCGCGCATAAATCGATTAAGTGCTTTGGAGATTTTTACAAGATCGTCTTGTTTTGACGGCTTAATCGCAAGCTCAATGACGGGTTCAGGTACGAAAATAGATTCCATGGAAACATTGATGTGTTCATTACAGTACGAATCACCAGACGCGCAATCCACGCCGACCATAGCGATGATGTCGCCGGCAGATGCTTCAGCAATTTCTTCTTTATCGTTTGCGTGAAGGCGAACGATACGACCAATTCGTTGAGCCTTGCCCATACGTGGATTGTAGCAAGTGTCACCTTTTTTGAGGGTTCCTTGATAAATCCGAGTGTAGGTAAGCTGGCCGAATGTTTCGTCAACAATTTTGAATGCCATCGCAATCAAAGGCTTTGTAACATCGGAGAAAACTTCAATTTGCTCTTTTTTCTCGTTGTCCATGCCGTAGTAGTTACGATCAAGAGGGCTAGGAAGATAGTCTTCGACGCCATCAAGTAATAATTGGACGCCTTTATTTTTGTAAGCAGATCCACAGAAAACAGGAGTGAGCTTACGCAAAATACAAGCCTTTCGAACCGTGTCTTTGACCAGGTCCATAGGCACAGGTTTTTCTTCCAACATCAAATTCATCATATCATCAGAGAACATGCTGACAGCATCAAGCATTTCGCCGCGATATTTATCTGCGCGTTCTTTCCAGTCTGCTGGAATTTCTTCTTCGCGGATGTCTTCGCCTTTTGGTCCGTCGAAGTAGAATGCCTTCATAGTTACAAGGTCAATAATGCCGTTTAGTTCATGTTCGACTCCGATTGGAATCTGCATCATGACAGCATTGTGGCCAAGCTTTTCGCGAAGTGCATTGGTGACTCGGTATGGATCTGCACCAGACCGGTCAAGTTTATTAATAAATGCAACGCAAGGAACGTTGTAGCGCTTCATCTGACGGTCAACGGTAATCGACTGGGACTGAACGCCGGCAACGCCGCAAAGAACCATGACGGCACCGTCAAGAACTCGCAAAGAACGTTCTACTTCGACTGTAAAGTCTACGTGTCCGGGGGTGTCGATAATGTTAACGACGATATCTTTCCAGCCAACAGTTGTTGCGGCAGATGTAATAGTGATTCCGCGCTCTTTTTCTAGCTCCATATGGTCCATAGTCGCGCCGTCGCCGCCGCCTCGAACTTCTTCGATTTTGTGAATTCGACCTGTGTAGAACAGAATTCGCTCTGTCAGGGTCGTTTTACCTGAGTCAATGTGAGCGGAGATACCAATGTTGCGATAGCGATCTAACTGCTTTTTTGCCATGGCTTGTAACCTTGTTCGGTGAAAGTGAACTAAAATAATAAAATTTAAGGGCCTTATTTTTAGCCACAAGTAGGCTAAATATCAAGGACAATTCTCAGTTTCCTTAAATTAGTTCAAAAAAAATCACAAAATCAACAAAAAGTGCTCAATTTCCCTGTCATCACGCCGAAAGAACAGGCAGTCGGTGAGATCACTTGGAGGAAGACGTAATGGAAGCACCAAAATTGACTTTAAGAATTGACGGACCTCATAATTCTCCTGCTGAGGAAAATAACGCACCTTTGGCTTTTAACTCTTTCGATAACCAAGTCACAATGGCAACAGATCAAAGGCCAGTCGCGACGAATCGTGTCGAGCCCAACCCTTTCTTTTCAGACTTTAACTTTACGTCAGGCATTCCGGCTTCTGCCGTTTCAAGTGCCGCTTTCACTAACAAGTCAGAAGGTTCCAGAAAAATTGTTATAAATAGAGCACTTCTGATTGGAATGTCATTGGGAGTGATCATATTTGCGGCCTATAAATTTTATTTTCAGATGAATTTTGATCAAATCGTCAACGTCGCAAAGGATTTGGCGTCAAAGGAGCTGAATCCTCAAACCGTCGAGCAGGTTCAAGGTGAAGGTCAACCAGACGGTGGCGATGCACTGCGAGAAACATTAGAGCCACGTCCAGGTTTGACATCCAAGAATCCCTACAAAAATGTGGAGTTTTCATTAGACTCAGAACCTAGACCCACCTTGGCCAATATACCCGATGAGCTAGAAGAGCGCATCAATACGGATTTGGCGAGTCACGTCTATTATCATCGCTATCGAGCCGTCGAGCAACTGATCGCCGCACGTCCAAATTTTGCTGAGGATTTACTTAGGGAGGAACTTGTAAACGGTAAGTTTTGGTTGCGAATGATCGCCCTGATGGGCCTTACAGATCTAAAGCATCAGATTACGACGGATGATGTCACAACTGCATTGGAAGGGGTGTCCGATGAGTTATCTAGTCGATATTTCGAACGGTTTACTAATTCGAATCGTTGTCCGGCAGGATGTCGCCTCGTTTTACGAATGAGTTTAAGTCATGTTGGCCATTTATCCCGAGTGGTTATTTTGCAGAATCTTGCAAAATTTCCTTCTAGTGAAACGAGCAAATCAATGGTCGTAGCTACGTTTGACGAAGATTTGTCGGTCCGTCAGTTTGCTCAGAATTGGCTTCTTAAGCATCCAGTTGAAGAAAGTGCCTGGCGTGAAATTTTTGACGAAGTCTTCAATACAGCAAATGCGGAAGTGGCCCAGGTTTCGAATTGAGCCACCGAAAAACTGTGTTGCGATTTATTCACATTCAATATAGCAAGCTTTAATCTTGGCACAACCCGCTCTGTGGAAGTTTGAAAGACGGAGTCTTTTGGTCTTGTGATGGCGCGCCAAAATCATTTCTTGCGAACCTTGCGATCCATGTTTGTTGATGCATGCGACCACATGTGCTTTCGTAAATCGCCATGCCTGCAGCGACCACTGCTGCGGCAGAAGAGGATCCTGCAAATGATAAACCTACATCGAACTCCAATATAGACGGAGCTAGAATCTCTGGTTTATGGCTATTGGATTCCATGACCTTACCCGCTGAAGAAATGTCGGCGTCATCTGCGCCGACTGTAATCACCGAAGCGTTGTCGGCAGGAATCATGATCGATTGTTCAGGTGTCTGATCGATAAATGTGACGTCTGAACCAGTGGCAGATATTCGAATTCGCGACTGATTTGAAAACTTTGTGGGATCTTTCGCTACAACTCGGACCAAATAGATTCCAGGTTTGACTTCAGTATTGATTTGTTCGCGAGCATATAACGAATACTTCGGATCTTGTGCTCGGATTGCACCGTCTTGAATGAGATCGGCCTTTGCAATCTGCTTTCCGTCAGCATCTTCTAAAAAAAGATCGAGATCCTGTGACGTGCGGTAGTCTTTGTCTTCTGAGAAGTCATTCCATGCAAGCGTCAGTTTTAAGGGATTAATACCGGAGCTGACCGACAAGCGTATGTATCTTTCAGCGAAGGGCAGCTTTGCTTCTTTGTTTGATGCAATGGAAAGAGGGCCTTGCCAGGATGCTTGCGCAAAATTTCCCGCGGCATTGACCCACCGAATACCCTTGTCAGTTACTTTGTTAACGAGGGCATTGATAAAGCCTTTTCCGTCAAAATTACCGCCGAATTCCCAAACCTGGGAATATAGAACGATATCGACTGGGCTCCTGACTATGTCGTCAACCGCAGCCTTAAAATTCGTATATCCATTGGTATTGTACAGACGAATCGATGGTCCTTTACGGCTGGGACTGTATACTCGCGATCCCGTGCACAGAGCCCATATAAGTTCTGCCAGTTTGGTGCCGTGTGGTGTTTCAACGGCAGCATTGGCAGGTGCCTTTTCTACTTTCAGATCGAGGGGCAATCGAATGCCGAGAGACTCTTGTAGACCAGAAAAACCGTTATCAAGGATGGCAAATGTATGCCCTTCGCAATGAGAGCCTCTTTCATGCCAGCGTGTTGCTTGAATGGTCTGAATCAGTTGAGGTAAATTAGTGATAGTTCCATTTTTGACGTTGGGTATATCAAGTGCTGCATCATCTGATGCATTGGTAGGATTGGTTGAAGGTGCTGTTGTAGTTGTTGGAGCTGTGGCCGTCGGATCAGCTTCAGAGTTTGAGTCGGACTTTTGCCAAGGTAGTTTTTGGTTTTTACCACAACTAACATGAAACATTGATACCAGGGATGTTATTAATAACATTTTTAATGTATTCATAAAAATCTCCTAATTTTTTATGAATGTATACAATTTTAATAAAAAAGTCAATTTCTATTGAATATTTAGATTGGGCTAGTCTTTAGCAGTAGATGAGCTAGAGGGAGTTGCCGTACCTGATGTCGATGGGGTACTGGCTTTGGTTGCATCCGAGCCACTTACCGGGCCGCTTGCACTTTGGGGGGAAGACGCTGGGGCTGCTGCTTCAGTCGTAGATTTGTTCCCACTGGATTCGGGCGAGGGCTTCTCAGAATTCTCAGTATCTTTCTTACCTTGAGACGGAGTTGGGCCACGAAAGTCAGTGACGTACCAACCGGTACCTTTCAGGGAGAAGCTTGTCATCGACATGATTTTCTCAACTGGTCCCTTTCCGCAGGACTCGCAGTGACTCGGGCTAGGGTCAGAAATTTTTTGCATGACTTCAAAGACGGACTTACAAGAATGACACTGATATTCGTAGATAGGCATTTTAAACGGCCGCCTTAAAAATAAAGAAAATTATAGATCTGGGGCCCATCAATTAATACTCAACGAGTCAAAAAAATAACTGAAGGGTAGGAGCTTTCGATCGTCCTACCTGTAGGTATAGGTCCAGTTTTGCAACTCGTCAAGGGGTGCCTCGTTGTGGCACCTAGTCGTTTGCGTTAGGGCGATGTTATTGGCCTTCTAAAATCTACATTCCTCGATATTCTCGTTCTAGGTCAGCGCGTGCTTGGCTACCTATCGGAAATGAGTTTGCAAAATGCTTCATTTTTGCCCGAGCATTTCCGCGATCAAATCTCGCTTCTAGCTTATATTCCATAACGGTCTGCTTATCTTTTTCACTCAGTTTGACATTCTTTGCCAGCTTTTGCGTAGAAGTATCAACCTTACCGATGTTTGAGCTCGGCTTAACAGCCGGCCTTGGAGTGACCCTTGGTGTTTCGCCGGTATTGGCAGCTTTCAATGCGTCTACAGCAGAGGGAGCTGAAACAACGGCAACCTGTTTTTGACTCGGAATTATCTTTTCATTTTCGGCGACAGATACCCTGTGCTCATTCTTGATTTCTAGATTTGTTGTAGTTTGAGTCAGTTTTTCTGAGGCTTTCTCGGATTCTTGAGCTCCGGACGACTGTCCTATAGGACTTCCCGAGGATTTTCTGTCTGATGATTGTGACTGTGATTGGGATGACACTTCAGAACTGTCATTTGCCGAGATATCAATGGGAATAATTCGTGATTTAGCGTTTGCAGATTTTTTTGTTGTCTCAGCTTGCTTTTCATTTGAAATAGGCTGATCCACTTGGGGCGAAAGAAAATATAAAGCAATCAGGCCTCCGCTCAAGAGCAAGATGGCAGCTCTCAACAAAGACTTGGAGTTAAATCGTTTCTGACTTTTATCGATATTTTGAACCGAGCTTGGTGTTTGAGATTCAAATATTGACTTTGGTTGAACTTGATCCTGCGCTGGAGGTAAAGAATGCTTCAATGGAGATTCTGTTCCCGATTGAACAGAATTGATTGAAGGTACTAAAACTTGGCTGTCGGCGTTAATGGCGCTCAAAGCAAGTCTAATGGCGTCTTCATAATTTGCTGGACGGGTATAGTTGCGCTCCCTCGGAACAATAAGTGCCTGAAGGTGACGCACCATCACAAAGCGACCTTGGGATGTTTTGATAATTTGACCAGGATGAATCGTTGCAATCTCTGACGTTGGTTTTCCATCAATTAGAATTTTTCCTGCGGCCTCGTGATCAATTTCAATCAACCCTTCTGCAGCTGCCTGCAAAACTGATATAGTCACTCCATCAGCCAATCGATGTGATGTGCCCGGTGTTAATTTTGTGGACGAAGTCAAACCATCGAGAGAGATAATGGAAACCTCGTTCGAGACGGCTCGGCTACTTTTGAATTTGGATTTTACTGCGCTCATTTTATGGTCTCCTGGAGGTTTTTCAGTTGAGACGTAAGACTCATATTTTGCTTCGTGGTTGGGTCAGGATACAGTTTCAGCATATCTTCTACAATTTGAATAGCCTGTTTGCTATGGCCCAATTTGAGTTCCTTTTGCAGTTTGAATTGCAAGTCCTTTGAAGTTTCGATAAAGGCGTCCATAACCTTCTTTTTTGCAACGACAAACTTTGATTTTGACGCATCCAAACCAGTTCGCGTACTAATAATACGCTCGACTTCCTCGATGGCATCTCGCGCATTTCGTATATTTTTGACAAGTAAATGTCTTTCTTCAAAATATCTCTCAGCAGATGCAATTAGCTGGACAGCAAGCTCTTTTTCTTCTTCAGAAGCAGATTCCATTTTTCGAAAGAATAGACTCCGAACACTATAAGCGCTTGCCTCCGCGTTGTGTTTCAATTGAATTGTATTGTCGCCATCCTTAATCCAAGCGGCATCAATAGGGAATTCTCGAGAACAGAATGAGTCGATACACTGTAGACTGGCCGTCGTTTCTCCAATGACTTTTTCGTTGAGTAAAATCGAAATTTCATTTGCAACATCAAGGCCATTCAAATTTAGAGTTAAAATATATTGAGCGCTATGGTCAACGTTGCCAATACCTTGAACGACAAACGTGGCTCCTTTTGCATAAGGATCTTTTTGACTTGCTGATGAGACTTGCACATTGACAATGTTTCCAGCCGTAGCAGATATAGGAGTTAAAGATAGATCCTCAATCTCGTTGCTAGACAGACCACCCGTGCTTAAAACGCCAATCATGAGCGTAACCAGTGACGTTAAAGTCATCAAACGAAGACTCTGCTGACGAGGCAATAATTTTTTTAATAGAGGCATCTGTAGGCTATAATACCAATTGCTCTCTTTGTTAGACATGAGCTTCAAAGATCGTTTCCAAGGTTTCATGTTTTGCGGATCTTGGTCAAATGGTCCAAGCGCCTCAATGCCAAATACCATCAGGTCTTGCAGGCTAGTCGTTTCGTGACTACTCGAATCCACGCTTACAAGTTGTCCGTTGCTTGCCACAATGATTTTTGAAAGAGCACGCATGGTAGGCGCATTGACAAAAATATCGTTGTCAGCATGAGATCCGATTGTAAAAGGTACTTTCAGAGATTTCCAAGACTCTTTTTGAGAAACTCTAACCAAAGCCCAACCTTGAAAGGGTAGTGCTTTTTGCTGGGTGCCTTGCTCTGATTCAACGATCTTCAGCATGATAAGCTCTCTTTGTTTTCGTGTTTCTTTTTGAGTCCGTTAATTTGCCAATTGAGACATACCTGTTAAGAAGTCTCATTTCCTCAGTCAAAAAAGCTGAATGAAACGTCATCGTCAGAGGTGTCGAGTAGTTGATCAGCCACCTGCGCTCGATTGTCAGTGGGGGCAACACGTTTCATGGTAACGATGACGGCAACTTCTTTCTCAACAAATGCTTTATCTCTTACTTTAAACAGCTCACCTACTAGAGGAATATCAGCTAGCAATGGAACACGGCTGATCGACTTACTAGCTTTCTTCATTGTTAGACCGCTTAGCAAAATACTTTGTCCACTTGGTATGGTCACAGCAGTTTCAAGATTAGATTTGATAAGGTTGTTAGGAGCATCAGTTCCGCTTTTCTCGCCAATATCGACGATTGTTGTTTTAATTTTGCTGTCAATTTGTCCAATAGTGTCAATTTTAGGCTCGATAGAAAGCATGATTCCAGTTTGTTGTTGTTGAAAGGTGGTAACTTCTTTTCCTTCAACATTTTCTCGTTGTGGGATGTAGAATGCTCCACCAGATTCAAAAGTTGCTTTTTGTCCAGAGCGCGATATCAATTTTGGATTTGACACAACCCGAGAACTACCTTTTTGTTGTTGCATTTGCAAAAATGCAGATAGGCTACCAACATGCCAAGTCAGGTTTCGTGCGCCAAGGACTCGTTGCGCATTGAAGCCACTGGATGTCGCTTTAACCATGCCGTTTCCAGAATACTCACCAGAACCAGCAAATAGGCTTTGAGGTCCTCTAACACCATAAACTTTATTGTTTGACTTGGATGCTTCAATAAACAGAACTTCAATCGCTATCGATGGAGCACCGTTTGAGTCTGTCGAAACATGATCTTCAATTCCAGGGGAAATGATTCTTGCAATTCGCAATGCTAAAGCTTTTTGAGCTTCGTTTTTTGGAGATCCCTCAAGAGCGATGATTTGACCATATGCATGAGCTTGAAGGTTGGAAATGTCGTTGTCTGCAAGGACCCTATTGATGGCCTTCACGACAGCGTTAGATTCGACAATTTCAGGATCAGTTGTATCAATGATTAAACCTGGATAGTCTCGAAGCGCATTTTGAAGGATTAGCTGATCACTTCTATTTCTAAACTGGCATGCGACGACTTGAAATCATGTTTGAAAATGAATTTTTTGTTGATTTGGAAACGGTAACATCATAAACGACAGTCTTTCCGTCGTAGAGATTAATTTTTAAAGTTGCAAATCCTTCGCTTTTTCCAGTGATGACGACGACAGATTTTGTATCGCCTTTTTGAATGTCGAGAATTCCACTGCGATCGACGCTAACGGATTTCGCTAATGATTCAAAAGTTAATGCCTCTTGTTGGCCGACGCCTAAGGACAATGGAATTGCCATTGCCAGTTTTGAGCAGAGGACTAAGAACGAAACAGTCAAAATGTTTAAGGTCTTTCGAGAGGCAGCTTGGGGCGATGGGTTCGGCAATATCAACATGGGGACCTCGTAGTTAGTGATTCGATTTCAATTTATTGCAAACTTGACCTGGGAAGAATCGGGTGTGATTTGATCAACACCCAGATTCTTGCTATGGATAGACACTTGTAAATTATTGTTGGGCGTCGAATGTTTTGAAATCAATATCGCCTTTGTTTGTTTCGCCTAAGTCTTTAGCTGCGGACTTTATATTAGAGCTGTCTAAACCACCGCCGCCGGTAACAACGGAAGTCACAGAGGCAAATCGGTTCACGATGCCTTTTCCAAACATTTTGAATGCCATGATACTGCCGCCGCCAATCAACAATAGCAAAAGCATGTACTCAGCGGTGTTTTGGCCCATTTTGTTTTTCATGGATTTTGTTGTGTTTTTAATTGCGATATTCGAATTCATGTAAGACTCCCAATCATCGTTTAATTTCTGACAATGCGCCTGGCCATAACGTCACACCATGTGGCGTCGACCATTCACTAAATCAGTTAGAGCAACAGGTGTGCCGGAATTAGGTGACATTGAAAAAATTAACTAAACAATGGACAAATTGTCGAAAATTTGGTCAAAACTCACTGATATTGCTGAATTATATTTTTACAAAAAACCACCAGTTCAGGACGTTATTACAGCGGCTTAAGATGATTAGATCATAGGGTGCCCCAAATTCTGTCCAGCTTTTTGCCCAGATGTCCAAAATCTGGACGGAAGATCGGACACCGGAATTTGACCATCAACGATGTGAAGTCGGAATGATAAATTTCATAAAAAAAACTCCCACTTTAGATTAAGTAGGAGCTCGCATAAGATGAATTTCGTTGTGAGAATTTTCAGTTTCTCAATTCTCTGTCTTGGGTTGATCCAGCAAACACTGGGTTACAGTGGTGTCGGTAAGCTGTAACATGATGTTTGTCGTCAGGTGACTGTATTGCGGTAAAAAGACGTTGGAAAAACTGTTCCTTTCTTTTTTAAAATCTTCAGAGAAAGTCTGCGTCATTGCGGCAGTTAGATCAGAAGTTTGCCTTATTATCTCTTCCGATTCCAAAACGAGGGGATCTTTAGTATTCGATTTTATTTGTCTCGACCAATTACCAAGTATGTATTCTTCTTGATGAGTGACAGTTGAGATCACATGAAGTGCTGTTTCTTCATTCCAACTCGCTGTGGAACAAACTTGATTAAGTTTGTTGAGTGACAGATCATACCATAAAACACAGTGTTTTTGCTGCTGGTCTTTCCAGTCAGGAGCTTTGAATCTCTCGACGATGGCCATGGCGATCCCTTGCGAGGAAATTCCAAAATACCTTGTTTTTTCAGTCTCGTATTGCATGACTTCGCTGAAATAAATTTCATTATATGCAAATTTTGCAAATGCGTAAGCCGAAGGGGCTTTGGTCCGAAGAGTAGAATACTCATTAACCTTGCTTGTGACTTCCTTGAAACCGTCTTTAAGCAACCCGATGGGGCGTTGGAAATCCTGATCTTGATATACAAGATTGCGTTGAACGGTAAATAGTCCGTTATATATCGCCTGACATGCTCCGCCAGTTTTGATTTCAAGACCTGATAGATCTGATTGAATATCGTTCCTGATTCTTCCTGGATCTCTAAATGCATTAATTTGTGGTGTGTTAAAGGATTCCATGTGGGTGTTCGCTCTCTCTATTGCAGCAGCAAGTTCTTGGTCGGTTGCTTCAATAGGCGCAAAATCGCTTGGAATTATTAGGCTGGCTAACTCTTCGATAGATTGAGGTTTTAATGATCCTTGTGGCACAAGCGTCGTGTCGACTGGAGGTGGTTCCGGGATGGGAGTGGGGGTTTCAGAATTTTCGGATGGAGGGCCTGAAGGTCCTGAATCATCAGAACTTTTCTTAAAAAATAGACCACAGCTCGAAATCACTAACATGGATAAAATACTCATTCCAGCACGAGACACATTCAGCTTCAGCATTGATCAACTCCAACATTTAGGTGTGCAAAGGTTCATGTCCTGCTGATCCAAGGGATGGAACGGCCGGTCATCTGAAGCTGTGCGCCTGCAATTGTTAGGCCAGCTGGTCAAGTTAGGGCTAGAGCTTGAGAATGAAATCAGTTTGAATTCTTTGGCAATGGAGTGTGATTAAATCTCTTAACAACTGTCAAAAGTTTGATCGATATTGAGTGCGGGGGTGAACAGGGTCGAACAGTTTGGTTTTGGGTTCGTTCATTGTTATAGATATTTCTTTATCTTCGGTTCAGACTCGTTTGTAGATGCTCTTTTGGCAAACTTCGTATTTTCACTGGTTAGTGAAGTGATTTCAGATATGAAAAAGTCATTTCATGAACTTCGGTGTTTGAGCTCGGTGTTATCGCGTTTTGATAGGACCTTGCGTAATGATAGAATAACAAGACTTGCATTTGTCAAAGGATAATTCTTAAGAGATTTTCAAAGAGAGAGGAAACAGTATGCGTCGATCGATTTTGTGGGCTTCATGTTTGATGGCGCCAGTGGCTCTGTCCATATTCACGTCCTCTTGTATGACCAAATCTAGCAAAACGAAAGATATCGTCACTGACCTTCAAGAAGGTGGCAAAACCTATCATTACCGTCTAGTCAGTGACGAACTTGGCGAAAGGCTTGTTCGCGGCGAATGTATTGGCGGAATCACCGCTTCGTTTTGTGAAAACAATTTACAAGGTCGCCGATACTCTGATGTGAAAACTAAACTTACTGAAGTTGCCACTTTGCCCAGAGCCAAGCAAGTACAAGAGACGATAGATGCGACGAATATTCTCATCAAAGAAAACAATGAAAGCCTCGACAGTGCGAATAAAGATCTAAAGGCAATGGAGGCCTTACTTGCAACAAAAAAGGCAGCCAAAGACCAGACTGGAGATGATCTTGACAACAAGAAAAAGCTTGCAATGGATCTAAAAACACAGGAAACCAAGCTTAAGGAAAGACTGGCCGCTAGCCCTAACGATCAAAACATCAAGAGCTTACTGGCAACTGTCTCCAAAGAGTTAAGTGACGTTTCGACAAAAATTAATGTCATTGAATCATTAAATTCGGAAATTGCTAAACTAGAGGAAACCAAAACTCAGCAGACCGCTCTCGAGTCAAATCTAACAGCGCAAAAGGCAGAACTCTTTCAAAGATTGGTGACTTTAGCGCAAGAGAAGACCTCTATTGCAAACACGCTGTCACAGAGGATTTCATGGTTGTTTAAGCTTTTGGAAGACAAAGATGTTGGATACAGAATATTAACTGCTAACGACTTGTTTCCAGACCATCGCGGTGATATGGCGTTTTTGAATACGGCGTTTGAGGGTAGTCAGAGGGCGTTGGTGAAGGTTCAGAGGTTTAAAACTGATAGTGAAGTTTGGTCAACACCTGCAATCTTGAATGATGGTACCGTTGTTGTGGCGTCCCTTAATGGCTTCGTATACTGGCTTAAAGACGGTAAAGAGTTATTTAAGTTTGAAATTGGTGGTTTAGTGAAATCATCGCCCGCAATCATGAATGACGGTACTATTGTGGTGGGGTCCGATAACAGACACGTATACTGGCTTAAAGACGGCAAAGAGGTCTTTAAGTTTAAAACTGATAGTTGGGTGGAATCATCACCTGCGATCATGAATGACGGCACAGTTGTAATTGGTTCTAATGACGATCACATATACTGGCTTAAAGACGGCAAAGAGGTCTTTAAGTTTAAAACTGGTGGTCCGGTGCGATCATCACCTGCGATTATGAACGACGGAACCGTAGTGATTGGTTCCAATGACAGACATGTTTACTGGCTTAAAGACGGCAAAGAGGTCTTTAAGTTTAAAACAGGTAATCAGATTTTTTCATCACCTGCAATCATGAACGGGGGCACGGTTGTGGTTGGGTCCTTGGACTATAACGTATACTGGCTTAAAGACGGTAAAGAGGTTTTTAAATTCAAAACTGGTGATTGGGTGAAGTCATCACCTGCGATCATGAATGATGGCACCGTTGTGATTGGGTCAAATGACAACCACGTATACTGGCTCAAGGACGGCAAAGAGGTCATTAAGTTTGCAGCTGGTAGGGTTATTTCCTCACCTTTGATCATGAATGACGGAACCGTGGTGGTGGGGTCAGGTGATATGCACCTATACTGGCTTAAAGACGGTAAAAAGGTTTTAAACTTTAGAACCGGTGGGGGGGTGCAATCATCACCTGTGATTATGAATGACGACACCATAGTGGTTGGTTCCCATGATGATAACGTTTACTGGCTCAAATACTAAATTCGACGCCCTTGAATCACCGGTGTCGTAGAACCGGTGCCGTACGACTGACACTGTACGAACTGGTGCCGTACGACTGGTACCATCCAGAACCGGTGCCGTACGACTGGTACCATCCAGAACCGGTGCCGTACGACTGGTACCATCCAGAACCGGGAACCGGTGCCGTACGACTG
>JAPLFV010000243.1 GCA_026390495.1 Pseudomonadota bacterium
CTTCTTTTCGTTAGTCAGACTTTGGTTTCTGATTCAGCAAATTTTGAATCACGATGCTTTTATTTTTGCCTTGTTTTTTATTTGCAATAGCTCGTGACGATCCAGCGTCAAAAGCAAAGGTACCACTAATTTCTGATGGGGGCTGCAAAAACTTGGCGTCTGTCGATTTATCTCTGAAATATTTTTGTAGGATTTCCATAGCAAATGTAGGATCGCCCTTGGCGTCTTTTGAGACCGATTGTATTAATGAAGCGCTCGTGTCTGAATCTAATTTTAGACTTGAAAGTCGCTTGCGAACAATATCTGCGATCTCTTTGACTTCTAATTTCGGAAGTTCCAGAAAGCTCACAGATTGGCCTTTCAAAAGTTCATGATCGAGGAACCACCCTATTGATTGATCTGGAAGGGATGTCATCATCAAAAACTTGATGTTGCCATCAGAAAATAGTCTTAGCATTCCAGAAATATCTCCAACTAGATACTTCTGCTCTACTAGACTCAGTCCATCGATAATGATGGCAAGCGACCCACATCTTTCAGAGATATCTTGCGCAAGCCGCAAAATTTCTGTTGATGTGAGGGCATGAGAATGAGCCTCCCCTAAAGATTGCCCTAAGAATTTTAGCAGCCAACCATGCTCCGTGATTGGTTCTGCAACAACGCCACGAATGACTTCGACACCATATTGAAGCGATACTTCATTTGCTAAGTATTTTAGGAAAAGTCGACCTGATGATGATGGTCCTTCATTGATAATGAGCATACCACTAGGCGAATCGTTGAGGAGTGTTAAAAAATCAGCAACTTTTTGCTTCCATGAGATTGCATTTGCAACCTCTTCCAGCGCCATCGGACGTAAGACTCGCGCAATATCCTTTAGGGTATAATGCTGTTCATTGTTGGTTTGATGTTCATTTTTATTCATCATTTTCTTCCATCAATCTATTGTCTTTTTGACCGTCGATCATTCAATGATTATAGCTTGTTTAAGAAGCAACATTATGATTGAGGTGGCCTGATTCAGCACGATCCCATTGCTCGCTAAGCCTTCGAATTGTGGATTTGTTCATGTGGAGTAATTTTTCCAAGGATTGTTCATGACCTTCAGAAATATAAAGCTTGGCAAGATTTTGAACGACCATATCATTACCTGGTCTGGCCTTATTCCACTCGGAAAGTGCATCAATAGCGACATCGAGGTGCCCCATTGCCAAAGCTGATTGAGCTATATCGAATGAGAAGAGTGCGCTGCCATTGCATATGGCCTTCAGTTTTTTGAAAAATCGCATGGATTCTGAAGGCATTCTTGCAGCTGCATAGAAATCAGCCACAGTTAGTAGCAGTGAGGGCATTCTTGGGTGAGCTTTAATAGTGTCAATGATTAGAGATTCAGCGGTCTTCCAGTCATTTCGCTCTACGTAAATTTTTATTAGCGCTGGGCAGGCATAAGGAATGGCTGCAGGGATGTCTAGCAACTTCTTCAATGTTTCAGTCGCTGAGTCAATTTGATTATTCAAGATGGCATATCCACACTTTCGAAGGGTCGTAAAGAGCGGTGACTCCCATTGTTCTAAACAACCCTTAAAAGCAGGAACAAATGTGTTTGGAGTCAGAGGCTTTCTTGCAATTGCTGTGTGCAGTACCTTTTCGAAAACCGGAATATCCGTAATGGATGTATCGTGTACAAGTGTTAATACCGGAGTCAGTCGACCAACAGGGTGAGATGCCAAGGTTCTGAGTGCTTCGTAAGCACTATATGTCGAAGAGTCTTCGATAATAAAGAGCGACGAGGTACCGTTTTCTAGATATTCTAATGCTTTTCCCGCTGGAGAAGGTTGATCATCCATGCGCCAACCAGTGTGCCGGATTAATTCCCGCATGTTGAGTTGCAAATTGTGGGTGTCGCTTACAAGCGCTGCACTAGTAATCGGCCATTTGGATTTTAATGGGATTTCAATTTTCATTACTATTCCTATTCTTTTTTTGAGACTTATACATATTATAGGTTTGAAATACTCCTGCTCAAAGCTTTTGGGGTATACTTGATAGAAATCAGTCTATTTTGAGATTTTTTTTGAGGTGCACCTTTGCCTAGTTTGAATGCTTTCGGATTTGTCCTTGGCTGGGGTGAAATTTCTAGTCTCGCCGCGGCGTTTATTTGGGCAATTTCGACCACGTTATATAGAGTTTACGGAGCTGCGACTCATCCTGCTTGGATTACAATTTTTAAGGGAACCATTGCATCAGTTTTATTGGTAACTACTGTTTTGCTTACGGGCGGTTTTCAATCGATAGAGATGAACCGGTTTCTGATTCTATCTTTGTCTGGAGTCATAGGGATTTCTTTGGGCGATACGGCATATTTTTCTGCTTTCCCAAAAATTGGCGCAGCCTTAACCTCTGCCATTCAATGTTTAGTGCCCCCCATGACAGCTCTTGGTGCCTGGTTGTTTTTAAGCGAAACATTAAATTCTAAACAAATCCTTGGCTTGTTTGTAACTTGTAGCTGTATTGCTGCAATTGTTGTTATCGACGGAGGAGGCTGGACAAAGTTCTTTCAACCCTCAGGAGTGTCAAAAAGCTTTAAGATTGGCCTTGTGTTTGCGGCAATCGCTGCTATTTGTCAATCAACAGGTGTCTTGTTAGCGAGGAAACCACTGGAAGGTCTTTCTGCTCCAGAAGGTGCGTCCCACCGCATTTTGGTATCTTTAATTATTCTCATTTTGTGGGAAAGATTTCGATCTAGACTGACAATTCGATCGCTACCAAAGGAGTTTGTGGCAACCAAAAATTTTTGGCAAATTGCTTTGGCTTCGACACTTGGGACATACTTAGGCCTAATGGCCATGGTGTATGGAATGACGCATGCGCCCATGGGCGTCGCTTTGACGTTAAATTCCACCTATCCCATCTGGGTGATCATCATTGAAGTTATATTTTTTGGCCGTCGTTTGCGTTTGGATAGCTTTGTGTTTCAATGCTGCGCAATTCTTGGAATTTTCTTGATCGTTTCCTAGTATATTTTTGCAGCCATCTTTTGATTTCTCGAAATCTTGTTCCCTAGTCCACAAATAGCGTAGACTATTTGTATATAGGAGGAAAATATGTCCATTTTAAAAATCAGCAAATTATCATTTTTGGTGAGTGCCGTTGTACTTACCTTTTCTTGTGGAAGTGGAAGCAAGTCATCCGACAGCCCTGCGCCCAAAGGAAAGCTAGAGTCCGCATTTGAAACAGCTAGTACATTGAGCGGTGTCCCCGTTAGAATGATGATGGCTGTAGGATATTTAGAAAGTAGACTCAATTCCGAACGTCAATCTGCTCTTTATCTCAATCCAAATGGACCTGCGAGTGATTCAACACTTAGCGTTGGATCTTCTGCGTTTGGAATTGATCTAAACGGGCGGACCGGATCCATGGGTGCAACGACTGAATTAGAATCTCAGATCTTGAGTTATGGACAGTTTTTAAAAGATTTTGGATTGGATGAATCACTTCCAAAGAATGCAATGACGGCAGAGGAAAAGATTCGTTGGATTCTCGAATTGGCAACTGTACATCGCGGTCAAGATATTCGATTTCGTAAGTTGTGGTCTATCTTTGCTGTGGAAATGATGAATATCATGAACCAAGGGTTTATTTATCAAGACATTGCTAGTGGCGAAAAATTGGTGTTTGAAAAAGAAGGCACACCAATGACGCCTGAGCAACTCCCACGCAATTACCAACAAGATCTAAATTTAACAAGTATACCGAGTGAAATTAGAGTTGCTCGTTTTTTTGAATTGAGTCGAACACCAGATGAGACGGCGGTAGCAAATTCTCCTACAAGGATAGAAGTCGTTCATTGTCCCTTTTCATATTCAGCTTGTTTGAAAATGCAGACTGGCGAAGGTCAAGAAAGAGCGCAACTTGGCGCGCATTATCTGGTATCAAATGATCAAACAGATCGATTTGGAATTCTTCAGGTAGCAAAGCACAATGAGTCGATTTCTCTTATGAATACATCGGGAGTGGTTGAAACTGTAAAAGATCGTATTGTGGTCATGTTGACTGGCAGTAGTGGAAGCTTTGTGTCTGGAAATAGGAAAACAGCCAATCCTTTGTGGCTTACTGATGAACAGCTTAATTTGTTGGGTTTAATGATTCCGCAAATCTGTGCCAAATTGCAATTTTCGTATGGTGTCAATGAAGGCACTTGTCGAACACCTGGGTCAGGGCCAAATCAGTTAACTTTCAGATCAACGCCTGATCAGAACTATCGTTGGGGGGACATTCCTGATTTTGAAGAGACAATTTTTTGGCCATACTTTAATTCCACTGAAGGAGTTTTTGGCTCCACGTCGATGACTTTAGAAGGTGGAGAGCGTTTGGTCGCTGCAGCGTCAACTTACAGCATGAAGGTTCAGTTTCAACCTTCCGCACGACGCATTACTTTGGAACGACTCGTCAGATGTTCGCAGGATAATAGAGTTGTGTGGGAATCTATTGAGAATAAGCCAATCAAAGGAATTAGTCAGAAATCATTTGAGTTATCTTGGGACGATGCGGGCCCCAATGGAAATGGGGAACAATTTTTCAGAACGAAGGTTTCAGGTGAGAATAATAAGTTCCTTGGGTGGGCAACCCAAAGGGTTCAAATTACTGGATATGATAGAAAAAACCTGGCCTTGACTCAAAGCAAGGAATGTTACTGAGTTTTTGACCTTAATGCTTATGAATCTTTGAGTCTTAAAGACTCACTACTAGTTCAAAATCTATAGTAGACCCCCCTGATTCTATTGGGAATAAGAGGGGTCTTTTTTTAACATCTTTGATTGGCTGGCCAAGCCTTCCAAAGTTTTAAGTCCTATCGTATAAGCCTGTTTAAGAGAGCCGGTTGGCTCGTATTCAACAACTCACGAAAGGATTTTTTTATGCAAAGCTTAATGTCAAGAATTTTTGTTTCGATGGCTCTGTTGAGTGTATCGATTGCAGTCCAAGCTAAATCTGAGTACATCGTGAAACCTGATGCTCCTCTTACAGAAGTTAAGATATTCGAAGGCGATTCCTTTCTCAGCTACATTGAAGGTAGCGTGCTTGAGGTAACGTCGAAGCAGGTTTCACTTTGCCCTGAAAGACGTCGCCCACATGACTTAGAACCTGGTTGCTTTATGCTACCTGAAACTTCGATCAAGGTATTGTTTAGGCTTGGTGGATGTATGGATCGTTTAGGCCCAGTATCGATTAATGTTGTTCGCAATGAACGCTTGGAAGAAACGGCTTTGGTCGTCTCCGCTTTGCGAATCGCCAATAAGAAATCTTTGGTTGCATTTTGTGCCGCTATGCCTACCCAAAAATTAGGCTCATAATTTTTTTTAGAATGTTTTATGACTCGATCAAAAAGGACTCAGCTAAGGCTGAGTCCTTTTTTTTGTAAGTTATCTTTTTGGATTTCTGTGAAAGAAGCCTTAGTGATTAGGTGAACGACTCCTAACAAGTCTTCTTTATTTAGATCTCTTGATAAATTTTCTTTAAATCAAAAAATTTTGATTTTGATTTGCTCTACGCCGTTTTGGCAACATTGCAAAGCTTGTGCGGAATGTCTTATAATTATGATAACTATTATTTCAATCAATATCAGAGCAGCATAGTAATTTT
>JAPLFV010000415.1:0-2062 GCA_026390495.1 Pseudomonadota bacterium
CAAGCTAAGAGCAATTTGAGGTTGCTGATTTGCTTGAGAAAGAACAGAAGTACCAGCTTGTTGCAAAATACTTGCTTGAGTGAAAGTTGCTGTTTCAGATGCATAATCTGCGTCTCTGATTCGGCTTCTTGCAGTATCCAAGTTCTCGACTTGAACTCCCAAGTTATTGATGGAAGATTGGAACCTGTTTTGGATCGCTCCAAGGTAAGCTCTATATTCGTTTACCTTAGTGATCGCACCATCAAGAGAACCAATCGATTGCTGCGCATTCACTTTGGAATCAACTCGAGTTCCACCACCGCCTTCATCAGGCTCAGCTTCACCGATTCCAAGACCCGATGTAAACGCATTCAATTTGCTCATATCAATTTTGATAATGTTCACTTGATTGCGATTATCGATGGCATCAGATTCATTGTAATAATCTTTTCCCACTTGAATTTCCAATGGGAAAGAGTTTGCTTCAGTTTGAAGCTCTTCTGGTAAATCACCAGCGCGATCACCGACGAGCAATCTTGTACCGTTAAACTCGGTACTAGTAGCAATTCTGTCGATTTCGTCTTTAAGCTGCATGTACTCTTGGTTCAAGAAGCCACGCTCAGTGTTGCCAATTGTATCACTGGCTGCTTGCACAGCTAGTTCACGCAATCGGACAAGCATATTTGAGGTTTCTTCTAAACCACCTTCTGCAGTCTGCACAAGAGAAATACCGTCGTTGGCATTTCGCTTAGCTTGGTTTAAACCGCGAACGTCTGCTCGCAAGTTTTCGGATACCGCTAGACCCGCTGCATCATCTGCAGCTTTGTTAATGCGGCTACCACTGGACAATTTGTTCATGCTGTTTTGTAGCGCTTCGGTAGAACTACCTAAGCGACGTTGCGAATTCAAAGATGCAACGTTTGTACGAATTCTTAAGCCCATCTTACTGACCTCCTGTCAAAGTTATGAATCACATCATGCGATCCTTACCCACGCCATCGACGGTCTTGGACTAAGCTTTAGTCGGGGGTCCAACTTTTTTAGATAACTATCTAAATATATTGGGTTAAATATTTTTGTAGGGGGGGCAAAGTTTTCCTATCGCCCATCAAATTTGACATTGGACTCGAATTTCAAATGGCACTTTATTTAACTGATTGTAAGAAACCACTCATAAAAAGAGAACCATCCGTTAAGGCATTTTTAAGGCTTTCACTAGAAAAACCTCTAGCTATTGCAAATTCAGCTGTCGCTTCAGGATGTGCTTGAAGGCTCAAAATAGGCTTAGTTTTATGTTTTAGCCCTTCAAATTGAATCTGATCGGAACTAGCAATTCGCTCAAAACCGCTAGGCAATGTTTTCACTTCTTCATTGTGCGTGGCAAAAAGTTGAATCGACTTTGGCAAATCAAAACATGGCCATTCAAAATTGATTTTTCGACACCCTACAAGCTTAACTCGATCCTGATTTACGAAACCAACCTTGCCTCCATGCATATGAGCCAATAGTTGATGACCGAAACAGATGCCCAAAATAGGTATATTTTTCTCAATTGCAGTTTTAAGCCACTTTATTAGAGTTTCCTGCCAGTCAAATTGATCATGAACACTAGAACTACTACCCAGCAATACGATTCCTCTTACAGACTCGTCAATGTTAGGCAAAGAAAAACCACTAAATAGCGCAGGCAAATGATAGTGTAATTTCAGCCCGGAAAGATCCTGAAGTGAATTGTAACATTCAATTTCAGGAGTGTGAATTGCTGGATCTACGACAACTATTTTTTCTTTAATGCTTTTACTCTTTGTTGCTGTGTTAACTGAGGACAATTTTTCTCTCCAGTATTCACCTATCAGTGACCAACGTGCTTATGCCCGTGGCCCTTTGAAACCATCATGAAAATGGCATTCTGAAACAATATTTCTACTCAATTGGGTCGTCTTTACTAAATTTTCGTCCCTTGCAAGTCGCGCCTCTGGGTGATTTTGCGCACTCCAAACGACCACATTACAATGAGGGCATTTTACTTCTGTTTGAGCCATCGCTTTTGATTCATCGTCAAAAGTAACATGAAATCGTCTAG
>JAPLFV010000415.1:2124-5358 GCA_026390495.1 Pseudomonadota bacterium
TCGTCTAGAGCAAGTTTTATTATCAACCATTATTTTCTGATAGCTCATTAACACACCCACCCTATTTTTGATCAATTTTAAATATGACACGCACTATAGTGCCAGATTAAAAACTCCGAGATCAAGGAGCAAGGAGAGAAAAGAGCGCAGTGTATTCAACATACATGAGCATTTTTTCTAGACGAAGCGACGCAGAAATCGGGGCTTTAATCTGGCTATGTATTATGAACAATTTCAAGACCATCTGACAAGAAACATTTCACACCGTTGTGTTTTCCTTATTTAATCATAACCAACATTTAGAGATGCTTAGTATCACAATGGCTCACATTTGGATTCAGAGTCATAGAAGGAGAATAAACTTGGATACAATATTTGATAAAATAATTTCAAAAACCATCCCAGCAAAAATCGTTTTAGAAACTCCCAGATTGCTTGCCTTTCATGATATTAACCCTCAAGCGCCTGTACATATTCTGGTCATACCCAAAAAAAAGGCTGTTTCGATGGATGAACTTAGAGAATGGGACGATGCAACCGTTGGTCAATTTTTCAAGGGTATTGCTGAAGTCGCAAGAAGTGTTGGTTTAAATGAAAACGGTTACCGCGTGGTCTTAAACACAAATTTACATGGCTGCCAAAGTGTCAATTATGTCCACGCTCATATTCTTGGTGGGCATCAGCTGAGTGGGAGCTTTGCGTGAATCAAATTAATTTATCGAAAGACTTTTTTGCAAAGCCGATACGCCTAAATCCTAAAAATTTTACCTCTTTAAAAAAGACTCCTTGGGCCGGATCAGTCCTGTCTCAAACAATTAAACAAAGTGTCGCAGAGTCTCCCGGACAGACTAAGATTGGCGAATCTTGGGAAGTTTCCTGTGACCCTGCGATGGAGTCGACTATTCAAGATATTCCAAATCTCTCACTGTCTCAGGCGATCTGCCAAAACCCGATTGAGGCACTGTCTCCTCAGCAGGTGAAAATTGGTCGCGATCGTTTAGATATTTTGATTAAGTTGATAAATGCCGATCAACCACTATCGTTACAGATACACCCTGCAGACGGGCACCCCATGTTGAAAACTTCAGAGTGTGGAAAACCCGAAAGCTGGCTAGTTCTCAATGCCAGTCCAGGAGCTGGAATCTATCTTGGATTTTCAAAAGAATTTAAATTGAATGAAATCCATGACTCCCTGAAGTCGGGTCAATTCAATGAAAGTATGCTCCAATTCGTTCCGGTTAAAAAAGGCGATTTTTTTGAAATCGAACCCGGTGTTCCCCATGCAATTGGACCTGGTAGCGTTCTATTTGAACCTCAAAGAATTCAGCCTGGAGCAAGTGGAATCACTTGGCGCATGTGGGATTGGAATCGGCGCTATGATAAAAATGGAAATGTCGACCCTTTGAATGGAACCCCAAGAGACCTGCATATTGAACAGTCCATGTCACTATTGCACCCTCAAAGGCAATGGGGGCCAAAATATTTGGGAGATATAAGAAAAACCCCAATGGTTCAAAATACAAGCTCTGTAGAAATAAGCGCGTACCCAGGAAATTCGTTCTATCAAGTCATCAATGTAAAAATGCGCAAAAACGCAAAAGTGTCATTATCACAGGAGATTCTATTTTCGACTTTGTCGATGATTCAGGGTGGGATTTTGGCCCAAACGCAGCCCAATGGAACGAGATTTGAAACTTTGCTCTCATTGGGTGAAAGTGCTTTGTTGCCCTGGCGGGCACTTCCAGCAATCCTGCATGCGCATGAGTCAGAGGCAGAATTTGTTCTAGTCATTCCAAGTTCCAACTACTCCACTGATTCAATAAAATCCTGGATCAAGGAATGTGTTTGATTCGGAAACAAAGCGATTAGGCCATGTCATCTGCTTCATCCAAAAAATCTACTAATTTAAACTTCGCCATTGCAACGGAAGAAATAATGGTCATTTCACCATCAGCTTCACTGTCATCTTCTCTCGCCAATAGATAGCTGTCTTCTTTGCTATGATAATTCAATACAATCCACATTTCTCGATTGGCCCGATCATAAACCCTAAAAGGCACCATGTATTCACTCCTAAAAAAAATAAAGTCGAAAGATACGTTTCATCCACATGAGATAGACCTAGAAAAAAGAGAGCTCAGAGATCAACCCCGAGCCCTCTTTTTACATCGAAGTCAATAGCTTAGCGAACTGATTCTTTAAGCTCTTTGCCAGGACGGAAAACTGGTACTTTACGAGCTGGAATCTGAATTTCTTCGCCAGTTTGTGGATTGCGGCCAACTCTTGCCTTACGGCTTGACGAAATAAATGTACCGAAGCCAACAAGCTTCACGCCATCTTTTTTCTTAATGTTTTTTGAAACAACATCAATAAACGCGTCAAGTGTACGCTCTGTGTCAGCCTTTGTCATCTCAGTGGTTTTTGAGATGGCTTCGATGAGTTCTGCCTTGTTCATAGGACCCTCCTTGAATTTTACGAAAAATGTTACTGGTGATTACCTAACAACAAGAGTTACAAGTCATTAACATCTTGTCAAGCCTTCAGGAGTAGAAATCGATTTTTTTTTTTGCTTTAGAACAGGACTGATCAAGATGAAGGCGCTTCCAATACCAAAAATTGCTCATTTGGAGCGTAAAATAGCCTTAAAAGGAACCAGTTTTTGATATGCATGCAAATTTCAATTGACAGATTTTTTTTTATCCTGAGAAATTCTTCGCACAACGCACAAACTTATTTGATGAGACGTTGAACTAGTTTCAGCAGTTTAGAATTTATTTAGAGATGTGTTCCAAGGGAGTGAGTGAAGATGCATTCGCCAAAGACAAGTCTCAATTGAAAAATATTCAGATTGGATGTTTCAGAACTCATCAACTTGTGCGAAGATCGTTAATGTCTCCTAGTGTGAAGTGATACCGTTTTCCATTGAGTGTGATTGTGAGAACCTACAAAAATATCTTTCGAATATTGTCCTTTATGTTGCTAGGTCATTTGATCTGTCTTCCGCCAGTTGCTGCCTCTGCACAAATTGGAGATCGTCTTGTGATTGCAATCAATGGAATTCCATATTCGCAGATTCAAATCGAATCACACTTGAATACTAAAGAAGCACTTCGCGCTGATCCATCTAATTCGGAACTCGTTTCCGCAACCAATTGGCCTTTGGCTGTAAAAGCATTTATTGATGACACAGTGATCTACCAAGAAGCTATTAAGGGCAGCGGAAATAGACCCCGT
>JAPLFV010000342.1:0-872 GCA_026390495.1 Pseudomonadota bacterium
TGAACAAAAACTAAACTATAATGTACGTCAGCTTGGTTTTTTAGTTTCTTTAGGCCTGCTAAAATTTGCTTAGAATGGTCTCTGCACTCAATACAACTCACGCCCACAAGCTGAAACAGGCCAACTTTAACCTTAAATTTTTCCACTATAGATATAAGAGATTGTTTCTCAGTAGTACCTATGTCGGTGTTTACAGTCATCGCAGCAAGAGCAGACGTCTTAACTTGTGCTGTCGCAGCTTGCTTCTTTCCGGACTGTGCTGCACCAGATTGATTGGCATTTTTACATGAAACATAGGTCAGCAAAATAAACAAACAAGCACCCAATTCAAATCGTCTTGATACGAATAGCACTTGAAAATGTTTCGAAAAAATCTGGATCATCATCCCCTCCGTTACCGCTCTCCAGCTTCTCCTATCGGCATTTGATGCCTAGTTATTTAGGATGGTTGTAAAAGATTGCCTAAAAAACTGATATGACTCAGTTTTTTAGTTAATTTTAGATCTATTTTAAGGAGATTTTAAGGGGCGACATAGGACTGATTCGAGATTTGGAGCCTAGGACTTAGTCAAAAAAAATGTGCGCCCGTACAATAGATTCTGAGGCACATGCAACTTTGAATCAATCAACTATTGTTCCGAGTCTACGTCAGCGGTAGGTATTGCGGCCGGGCATGAAAGACTTCCTTTGAGCGTAGACGTCGAGCACATGCCATCTCGCGGAGCTGGACTCGATACAAATGAATAAGTCGCAACGCATCCATTAGAATAAGTGAAAACCACACCGTTCACAAAACCAATCTTTTGAATCAGCGCCTTATTCTTATAGGCATCTGTGTAGCGTTTAAGTTGAGACTTAATGCCTAACTCCAC
>JAPLFV010000342.1:913-2787 GCA_026390495.1 Pseudomonadota bacterium
ATGCCTAACTCCACATCGGTCCCAAAGATACGCTTTAGGGTCGAATCTCCGGTATCTACCGTCACAATTGGAGGTGGAGCGCAGGAGAACGCCTGTGAAGCATAGAGTGCAGATATCCCGATAACCATGGAAAACATTTTTAATCTAAAATTCATCGCTGAGATTCCTTTCGTTATAATGAACACAACATTAACAGTGAAATCTTTTTGCCATCGGCAATGAAGGTGTTCAAGTGAATCTACAGAAATCATTCTAATTTCAGCGTCAAATGGGCCAGATCATCTAATATTTGACTTAAAGCTGTGGTCTAAACTCGCTTACGTTAAGTGATTCAAAAATTTGAAATCGACTCGCACTTTCAAAAGGAGTCTCAGAACGAACTTTCTCCACCATATTGATAACAGTTGAAACATCCATATCCATTTGCCGTGACGGACTTTGAATAAATCTATGCCGAGGAGTATTGGGGCACCATGATGGAGCATCTGTAGGTCCATGAAGCTGAATCGATGGAGTATTAACCGCTACAGAGACATGACTAGGCCCATTGCTGTTACCAATGAAAAGCTGACACTGGGCAATCAAACCGGCCAATTCTCGAAAAGATGTTTTAGGAGCCAAGTACGTCTTTAACTTAGTCCGCTCTTGAAGCGCCTTTACCTCTTCCAGCTCTCCAGGCCCCCACAACCAAACGACTATTGCATTAAAACTTAAAGCCAAATGGTCGGCCATTGTAACCCAATGGCCTGGAGGCCATTTGCGATCATCTCTCCTGTGAGTAGGGCTTAGACAAACCACAAATGTAGAACCAGTTTCTGAAACCAGGTCATGGACAAATTTGCGGCCAATTTCAGAATCTTTTTTTGCAAAAGGTAAATCTAAACGGATATCTTGTTCAGTAGTAGTCAGGTCCTTAAGTATTCTAAATTTTTCGATTGCAATGTAATCGCTTCCGCTGAGTCTTGGCACACACTCCGTGTAAGCTAAACTACGGCGGGTTTCAAATCCAATGCGACGAGGGGCCTGGGTTACAATGCTCAAAAATGAGCTTCTTGGATTACACATAAAATCTACGCAAATATCGTAGCGCTCTTTTCTGAGTCTGCGAAGAAAATTTAAATTCTCACTCAACCCCTTTGACGGCAAGACAATGTGCTCATCTAAAAATGGGTTGTCAGCAAGAATCAATTTACCCATGGAATGTGTCAAGACATGCAATGTGCATTCGGGGTGACGCTTCCTCACTGAACGAATTGCAGGAGTTGTGAGTAAAATGTCACCCAGCTGCCTCAGCTGAATGAGTAGAATTTTCATGTTACTTAATTCTCTTCAATGTCATTAATCCTGATCTTGAGGAACTATCATCAAATCGACCGGGCAACTTCTGATGGATTGTCCATTGATCAATGATTGAGAAGCACACTGCTTCATATCTGGCAAAAGCCCCTTTAAATAGTTAGTCGAAGTACTATGGCCAGAAATATCGGTGTTTTCGGCGTCTACTTCAGTTCCAGATTCGGAAAATCTCGGTTTGATTTCAATCTTTAGATCAATTCCAATCAGCCGGTGCCAGCGATTTCTTTGAATCAAACTTTTCGGTAATCGTAGGTACCATCCAAAATCTTCCCACTGTAACATTTCCATAAACGAAACTTCATGCCAATTATACCAAGGCTGAAACTCTCTTTGAATCGAGCTGTATTTGCCCATTTCATAGCCAATCTGCAAAAAAACTCGTGATCCAATTGGAATTTCCGAATTGAAGTAGAATACATCAAAATACCCGCTCACTGAGTTATCACATTGATCTCTTCGAGTTTCCGAAAATCGAACCGTAGGCAAAATCAATTTTGAGACCTGACCATTTTCTGTGC
>JAPLFV010000235.1 GCA_026390495.1 Pseudomonadota bacterium
TCCGCTCAATTCTACTTATTGGCGGAAGGAGATCCAGATCCCGATCTTTGGTATCGAATTCCTTTGTCAAAAGATGCTGTGGAAATCTTAATAATCCATAAATTCGATCGCAACGAGTGATTTACCTAAATCACGCAGATCAAATGCAGATTTTATATTTGCTCTGATTTTTGCATCATTTAATTCACCAGGAGTCAGATGATTTAGAACTAATTCGCCGTGTTCCTCAAAAATGGCTTCTTCGTCTAAGCGGCGTAAGGCCCGAAAGGCTAGAAAATTGAAAACAGCAAACGCGTCTAAATAGTCATCTGTAGAAAATGATGATACTTGAAAATACTTGGTAACATTTCGGAGATCGTTGATTGATTGGATGTAGGGAATCACCTTTCCTGATCGAATATTTTTACGAATTTGAATTGGCAAAATAAATTTTGAAAATGATGTCAATTGTCCGGGCACGACAACGACAGGGACCAATAGACCTAAATGTCACTGGCCAGTCAGGCTGCGCAGAATAGGCTTGAGTTGTTATCATGTCAGGCTTGTAGAACCGGTGCTGTACTAGAACCGGTCCCGTACGACTGGCAACGTTCAGGTAAGATATCGCACTTGAGTTTGAAGGTTGCCAGATCATAAAATGGATCTACGTGACAATTGTCAGGTCTTCTTTAGTCACTTTATTGAAAAGTGTCAGTCGTACGGCACCGGTTTCATGAAAAGTGTCAGTCGTACGGCACCGGTTTCATATTGAAAAGTGTCAGTCGTACGGCACCGGTTCTAAAAGTGTCAGTCGTACGGCACCGGTTTTTAAAAGTGTCAGTCGTACGGCACCGGTTTTTGTACGGCACCGGTTTTTTTACTATCTACGAAATAGGTTAGCCAATCCCTAAATCTTTCGCTTTCTTGAAAATCTGGGCCTGCTCTTCCGGGGACATGTTTTGAAACATGTCCATTAATTTTTGTCTTTCTTCTGGACTCATGGAACTGACGACGCGCTGCGCTTCAGCCATCATGTCACTGAGTGGCTGGTCACCTCCCAAAGGATTGCCCGAGAAAGGATTTGCATTTGTTGAAGTCGAAGGTGAAGGTGCCATTTTCGGAAAGAATATGACTTTTTCTGTGGTCTTTTCGTGGCTGATCCCTTGAGCATCTAAGGCATCGAGTGCCTTGTTGAAGTTAAACCCCTTTTGATGGGCAACTTCGTACATTTTTTCTAGGGGTAGGGCGACTCGCTTTTCAGGATACCCGTTTTTTTTGAGATTTGAGGTAATGTTAGTCACGAAAGATTCAAAGGAATCGTTTTGCATATATAAAAAATCCTAATTGCGTTTAAAAAACTAAATTATTCCAACGTCGATTGCACTTTATAGCAATAAAGTTGCTCTGAGGGCAATACTGGGAATCTTGGAATCAGACATATTGACTGTTGTTAGAGCGCCTTCGCCCGTCGAGGAACTTTCAAAATACCACCTCCAACCAACGCCTAAGTTGAGCGAGAAAAACTCAGCTAGCTCAAGGCCTACGCCTGGAGTGATATGTGCATAGACACCAGTGGACTTCAATTTATCTTCAGTCTTTTCTCCTTGAAATTCATTGATTTCTCGACCTCCACCAATTTCAAAAAACCAAAGAAGGGATTCCATGGCTTTGGCTCGAAACATCATATTTAGACCGTAATTGGTGCGCTTGGCACTTTTTAGCTCGCCCTCGCCGGACCATGTGAGAAGACCGTATTCAGCCGCAGCTCCAACACTATCGCTCAGCATTCCAACCTGGAGACCACCACCCGATATGGTCTGGCGCCACCCTGTTGAAAGTTGGGTCCTATCGCCTTTGCCGTAAATCGCCAAAAGACCATAGACTGTGTCATCTTCGTCATTTTCTTTTCTTGCAACAAGCTCTTCAATAACTTCCAGATCTTTTTCCCTCTCTGCAGAGGCGATGCCATCTTCAAGTGATTGAACAAGGGGCTGTGCCCACGCAGTTGCATCGGTTGCTCCTGATACGAAAGTTTTTACGACAGAGGCTGTAACGCGAGATGCGACTCGGTCATAAAAATAGAGTGCGCAACCTCGTAATACAATCCCATCGCGTTTAGCGCAGTCGACGACAATGGCAGCCGGCGCTCGAAGGTTGTCTAGGAGTCGCTGAAGGTCCGGCACTGGTGAACCTGTGATGACTTTAGCTCCTGACTTTCGATTGATCTTTCTTGGCAATTTTTTTCGAAACGATGTTCTATCTACGGTAACAAGACCACCATATGAACTGGAAGAGGAGGCTGACATGGCTTGCCTCATGGTCGCAAAGCTCAATAGATCCCATGACTGATGCTGCGAGTAAGACTGGTAAACTGCTTTGTAAAAATTAATCGCTGATTGACTTGGCGCGGCATCAGCGGCAAAAACAACCGCCAGTGGTCTTTTGCCAATGACAACCTTTGAACGGTCGAGCTTACCTTGGGCATATCCTTCCATTGTTGGAGTCATGGAGCAAATAATGAGGGCACAAGCGATTTTTTTTGATGCGCTTTTAAAAGATATCATCATGAATTACATTCCCGCCATAGGAGAGTTAAGTACCATAGGTCCAATCAGCATAATCATCACAGCCGGTAAGATAAATAGTAACATTGGAATCATCATTTTGACCGAGATTTTTCCGGCCATTTCTTCGGCGTATTGAAATCTTTTTGCTCTGAATGTATCACTCAATGCAGTTAGGGTCTGGTTTACATCTGTACCAAGTTCCATGGCTTGAACCATCGTTTGAAGAAATAGCTTTAAATTTGGATTTTCCATTCTCTGGTCCATCATGATGAGTGCGTCAGCACGGGTCATCCCAAGTCGCATATTCTTCAATGCCATGGAAAACTCTTTTGACAAAGGAGTCTTTGGAGCATCTTCAAGGACGACTGCTAATGATTGTGTAAAATCCAAACCAGCTCCCATAGCAAGGCAAAGATAATCAATAAAAAATGGCAAATCTTTGAAACATGATCTTTGTCTTTTTACCCCTGCATCAGATATCGAAACCAGTGGATAGACAAACGCCGCCATTGCAATCCCTATGGCAATGGTGATGGTCATTCCTAAAAGCGTTACGAATGCAATGAACGAAACCAACCCAGCTGCGAGGCCCAATAAAATTTGGTAACTAATAAAATCATAAACATCCCACTCAGGCATAAACGCCGCTTGGCTCTTACGTAATTTGATCCACTCTTTATAACGATGAGACTGGAACGTTAAGGCAAATGGTCGCAAAAACTTCACCCAAGCTTGGATGGCTCGTTTTTGATCTTCGAATTGATAGAGGTAGCGATGCTCTTTATAGCCGTACCAGATAACGTTTGCGACGACGTAGATGACAAATCCAGACGCCACTCCATCGAGAATCCACGACATATCAATAAAAAACTCAACCAGCTTTTGCCAATAGGTGCTTATCGTTGTCATTATCAAATCAAAAGTTACATTTTTTGGCATATCATAATCCTAAATCTTTTGAGGTTTGAGTCTAATGCAAATCTCGAGGCACATTAGACATCCAGTTTCATAACCTTAAGGGTCGCCAAAATGCCGACAACTTCGAGAAACACTGCGATTCCAATCAAAAGTTTTCCAACAGGCGATACCATCATGTATTCTATTTTTTCGCGGTCCATCATATAGAGTCCAGCAGTTACGATGATTGGCATGGCGCAAAGTAAGGCTCCCTGAGCTTTTCCTTGGGCCGTAAGAGCTTTTAATCGACCTTCCACACGGTCAACTTCACGGATGGTATTCACGATTCGCTGTAAAACTTCCGGAATCCGTCCACCAAGTTGAGTGCCAATAATCAGAGCTCCAAATGCAATATTAGTGTTTTGTGTCTGAACTCTCTTTCGAACTCCATCCAATGCTGCGTCGATACTTTGACCAAACCGATAGTCTTTTAGGACGCGAGAAACTTCACCCGCGAAAATGGCAGGACAATTTTGCACGGCAACGACAAGGGCATCCTTTAGAGTGAGTCCAGCTCTTAGGGACGAACTCACAGTTGCAAGACTCTCAACTAAACTTGCATCAAACGCTTTTTGATATTTTTCAAATCTTCGTTTTCGAATCCACATGGGCGTGATGAAGAAGGTCGCCGCGCCGCATAACAAAGCAAACACAATGTTTAAGTCCATTAGTAACAGTACGGAAAAAATTCCTACGGCAGAGCCGATCCCAATCATTTGGTCTCGACCGACATCTGTACTTCCTACACTCGATTTTTCGAGTATGACATCCAAAAACTCTCCAGCTCTCTTTTTAAAAACAAAGAAGATAGCGCCAAGACTGATCCAAGTAAGGATGTGCGAAAGGTATATCCAAAATGGAATTGCAAAAATCGACTGTAATGTCAAAGACAGCGATGTTGGCAAAATGGTAGCAATGAACGAGTCCATCTTAGTCCTCCGTTTTTCTTTTTGTTCGCGAACTAGCCTGAGCTTGATCTATTGGTTTTGCACTCGATAACCTTGATTTTGGCGTATCGGGAAACTCAGCATCTTTCCAAAACTCGTCAAGTGCATCCCAACAGATAACCGGGTCATCAGCCTGATTGCGCTTAAATAAACTTGTGGTCATGTACTCACCATGCGTTTTTTCCAGACCTCTAATCCAAGCGATTTCGGTGACTAAACGTCGGCCATTTCTGCGTCGTGCAATTTGCACGACTATTGTGACTGCGCTGACAATCTGCTCTCTAATAGCTCTCAGTGTGAGATCCATTCCAGACATCATCACCATAGTTTCTAGACGTCTCAGAAGATCTTCTGGTGTGTTCGCATGGGCAGTCGTCATAGATCCATCGTGACCTGTATTCATGGCCTGAAGCATATCGAGGGCTTCTCCACCCCGACACTCTCCAACCACAATTCGATCGGGTCTCATACGAAGGGTATTTTTGACCAAATCGCGAATGGTTACTGCACCTGCGCCTTCGAGGTTTGGAGGACGAGTTTCAAGGCTGATAACATGGGCTTGCTGAAGCTGTAGCTCTGCAGCATCTTCAACCGTGATGATTCGTTCGCCATCTGGAATAAAGCTTGAAAGTGCGTTGAGAAGTGTTGTTTTGCCAGATCCAGTTCCACCACTGATGACCACGTTCTTGCGTTCATCAACGACGAGTTTTAAAAAGTCACACATTTCCTGACTCAAAGCGTTCCAGGTAACAAGCTGTTGGACGTTGATTGGTGTTTTTGAAAATCGTCGAATGGTCAGACAAGGACCTTTTAAGGCCAATGGTGGAATCACGGCGTTAACACGCGAGCCATCAACGAGCCTTGCATCCACAATAGGGGACGCAATATCAATGCGTCGGCCTACCGTCGACACAATTCTTTCAATGACGTTCATTAAAGATTGGTCCGAGCTAAATTGCACCTTAGACAGCGTCAGTTTGCCTTTGTGCTCGACAAATATTTGGTCTCGTCGATTCACCATGATTTCAGTCACAGTTGAATCACCCAACAGGGGCTCCAATGGCCCAAGTCCCATGACTTCGTCAAAAACCTGCTGTTCAAATTCCGATGGAGTAAAAGGGAAGCCTGCAGGAAACTTTGTTTCTCCAACGACTTTTTTTAAGTGTAATCTGGCTTTTTGTCTCGTTTCATCAGAGTCGATCCTGGCTAAGTCAATTCCGTCGACGTCCATTTGCTCTAAAAGAGTTTTTGACAAAACGATTCGAATTCGATCCGGATCTCCGTGACACCCATCGACCTGATCCTGATGAGTTAGGCCAGATTTTTTACGATCAAACTTTTGTGTTTTGTCGTCTTCCGTTGTTTCTGCGCGAGGAACAGCTCGAAATGAGGACAGGACAACGCGAGTCGCTGCAATTGTCATTTCCATGACATCGCCCAAAATGACGGTTTCGCCAATTTGCAGCCTGCGACCTTCGACATACATGACAGGCTGAGGGCCTGTGCATTTAATCGATATCTTTTCAGGCGTCACAAACAATGCGCCCGACAAGTTCGTTCCTGAAGAACCAATGCGAATGGCCGCAAATGCACTATCACCGATAAGGTATCGGCCAGCAGGCAGGTTTAATGTTTTGCGATTGTCCTTAAGGCCCCAAACAATTGTGGCTAAAGGAGCATTCGGGTCCCGATGATTCTGTACTGTTTCTGTTTGATTTTGATTTTCATCGGTGGCCATGCAGTTTTCCTTTTTTGCTCACTTTTTAACGAACATGCAACTTAGAATGCAAACTGGTTATGATGGAAGTGATATGATGACCATCATATCTCTCATCCAAATTGTGAACGAATTAGACAGAGTCTCCATAATTGTCTTGTCATTTGGGTCAGCAGAAATCGTCACTGTTCCATAGGTTGTAACTTTCAATTTCGTCATGACGAGAGCTGTAAATACCAAAGTCAAAATTAGCACGTATTCAGTTACGACTTGACCAGATTCCTTTGCCGCAATTTTCTTTGGATTCCCAAAATTATTGTTTTGTTTGCTGTTCACAGGATCACCTTTGATTCTCGATTTAAATTTGAATTAATTTCTTTTCGAAAGGATCTTATCGACGGGGTGTTTCTACTTTCTTTCCGCCTTGAATGACTTCTAAATCGCCCCCACCGCTAACGTTGGAAATTCTGCGGCTATCTAAAAAGGCATTGAGATCGACACCTCTTCCAGCAGACCGTTTTCCGGTGTCATTTGGATTTCTTAGACTGAGAGAAAATTTCCCCTTACTTTGCGAATACGATAAGACTTCAAATTCTTCTGGGTCGACAAAAAAGCTCACGCTTGTTCCGCCTAAACCTTCTCCACTAATGACAGACGCAGCGCCGACTGAAACAAGTGTCACGTCCTGCATCACGGTAAATGTAACGGGACCGCGACCAGGAAGATCCATATGCGCTAAAATATCGACATGGTCGTTGGGTCGAACAAATCCAAGTCCTGCAGCATTGTCAGAAATGGTCATGTTAAACAGACGTTTTCCAGGCGGCACTTTTTCTGCCATTCGATCCGACATATCAGCTCCGGTGACGGCTGTTAAAAGGATTGGATCGCCAGGTTTTAAATCGACCGTAATACTTCGACCGAGAATATTTGCAAGCTGCTCTACAGGAATAAAATTTGTGCTTAAATTTCCTTTTAGATATGCGGCAGGTTGCAAAATACTTTTGGTTAGCAATGTTCCTGCTTGAATCTCTCGCGCAGCAACGACTATCTTCTGAGTTTGAAATTTGGTCTCAAGTTGGTCTCTGAAAGCAGTACGGCTAGCATGACTCAAAGCGGCCGAAAAAAGCCCGCAGGCGATTGCACCTACAATGAGGAATGTTTCTGTTCGCCACCAAGATTTTTCCTTATATTTGTCCAAGCCTGGATGCTGTAAAAATTTGTTAACAATCGAAGTCTTGCCTTCGTCCTTTACATTCTGTTCGGTATCGTTTTCCATTTGTTTGGCCATCTTGGCATGCCTTTCTTAAGAAAGAAGTGGATTTTATGAATGAAGTTAAGTTTTTCAGAAAATGTTGAAATATCTTTAAAAAACAGATGCAAAACTGTCACAAAAAAATTTCAATCCTGATCAATCCTCTTGGAATTATACAGGATTAGTGTCTTTATAACCTAATGTCTTAGGTGTTGAATTGACTGTGATTGCTAGTTGGATTTTTGTGTCAATAAATCAGTCATATTTTGGAGACATGTCCAATATTAAGACGTTTGTGAAGGAGTTCGATATTCTTAAGAGTTTGTAATCCTTTACCTATTATAGTCAGGCGCGGGAGGCACGCGAATTGCTATGATGGAAATGAAGCAAGTAAGTTCATGGATTTATACGGATGCAAGGCGTCGATTGTGGAAGCAATCGGCAACGGTCATCCAACCTTTGAGGTACAGAGTGGACATCGATCCGAAACTAAATCACAGCGACAGGACAATAGAGGGTGCTAAAGCACAGAACTCTATCGTAAGCGTTCTTCGCCATTTAGATATGGATGATTTCTACCTGTTAAAATTGCTTGGTGAGGGGCAGCGCCTAACCGATGCAGCAAAAGCCCTCAGTTTGTCTCAGCCTGCAATTACTCAGCGTATGTATAAGATTGAAAATGCAATTGGAATCAAAGTTCTGGATAGATCAAGTCGAACAACGTTGATCACATCCGAAGGCAAAATGTTTTGCGAAAATGTGGCTAAAATTTTGTCTCAATTAGAAGGACTCATTTAAATATAAAAAAAAACGGCCAAAACCGAGTCTTGGCCGTATAAATATATTTAGCATGAAAGAAAAATAGAATGGTTCAACACCTCAAGAAAACGCACTATCAACTCTTTGTTTGAGTTCTTGGCCTGTTTTCCAGAAAGGTAGTCTTTTTGGAGGAACAGTAATCTTGTCTCCCGTCTTTGGATTTCGACCTTCGTAAGTTTTGTATTCACGGACAGTGAAAGCACCAAATCCACGAATCTCAACTCGGTCACCACGGCAAAGTGTTTCAGCCACGGAATTAAAAAATAAATCAACGACCTCTTCAGCCTTTGCAAGCGTTATGTCAGCACGTTCCGCTAAACCTTCAACTAATTCTGACTTCACCATGCAGGCCTCCTTGGTAAGTGTATTTAAATATATTCAACCGATTTCTCTAAAAAATCGATCAAACGAAAAGTCTCGTTTCATTCTAGCAGGATAGGATTAGGCAATGCAACTTGGTGAGCTAGGAAAAATTGATGCGCTGATTTCGCTCTTTGGTCGTCAGATTCTTTCAAGAGAATGTTTAAAAATTCTACTTAAAGAAGGGTAATTATTTAATTGGAAAACTGACAAAAAAGAACAAATTAATGAGAGTTAGCAGATTGTTGTGAATAATTATAATTTAGTTTTTATGTAGAAGCATTTGGATAATAGAGAACATCCACCTTGTAACAATGCTTTACTGCTCTGTTCTTGCCACCTCTTGGCGCGTGGTGCTAGGTGTCCGAATTCTAAAACCTAGGTGTCTATGTTCGGGACCATTATCGTCCAGGTTTCCGTCATCGTAAACGAATTGGTCATCCTGAACGAATTGGTCATCCTGAACGAATTGGTCATCCTGAACGAATTGGTCATCCTGAACGAATTGGTCATCCTGAACGAAGTGAAGTGTCCATGGGGATGTGCTAAAAAGAAAAAAGTGTGCCCCAATTTCGACGAGGTCAACTAAAGTCGCCTCAAACTTAAAAAGAAAAGGGGGCACTCAGATGGCTTTATCAAATCAAATC
>JAPLFV010000352.1 GCA_026390495.1 Pseudomonadota bacterium
TGAATTTCTTCCTCAAAGAGCGATGTTGCTAGGAATACCTATTGGACTATTTATCATCATCTACCTGGAAAAATACCTTCGACAGAGACATATATCTGCAATTTGGAAAGATGTGTTTTTTGGAGCCCTTTACGGCACATTACCCTTCGTTCATTTGCATTCTTTTGTGGCTGTTTCACTCGTCATAGGGACCTATGGAGTGCTATGCATACGCTCTTGGAGAACAACCTTGAATTTTGTTTTTGCCTCTTCCCTGCCGATTATCGCGTGGTGGTACTTCTTCTATAGGACGAGCACAAATAATTCGCCTATTGAATTTATTAAGGGTTGGTATATTCAAGATTCATGGCTTGAAATCGCAAAATTTTGGTTTATGAACCTTGGTATCTTTCTACCTCTGGCGCTTTTTGGAACCATCCTCAACGGAAACTTTCGCAATCCAAGTATCATCTCAGGTTGGCTGCTATTTCTCTTTGGGAACTTTGTGAAGTTGCAGCCATGGATTTGGGACAACATGAAACTATTCACATGGAGCTTCATTTTAATTGTTCCGACGGTCGTGGACTCCATGGAATACATAGCAAATTTATTTGACAAAAGAATATCTAGGATTGGGTCAACTTTCGTACTGATGCTGTTGTTGACAATCTCAGGCTTTGCAGAAGTAAGCCGTATCTTTTGGGAAAAGAATACCAATCTGCAGATGTTTAGCAGTGAAGATTTGGCGCTGGCAGAGGAGTTTCGATCTTTTAGTAAGCCTACTGATTTAGTGCTTACCTCCGATAAACACAATCACTGGGTGTCGGCGGTGGCTGGCAGGCGTCTGGTAATGGGATTCAAAGGGTGGCTTTGGTCTTATGGACTTGACTACTCCAATACCGAAAGAGATGTGAAAGCAATTTTTGAAGGACGGGATGCAGGTCATGAACTCGTTAAGCGATACGGCATCAAATTTATCGTCGTTGGACCGAGTGAACATCAAAACTTTAAAATCAATAATGACTATTTTAAAAATAATTATCCAGTTGCGCTTTCAAAAGTAGATACAACTATTTACAGAATTGAATAACGTGACAGACGGAAAAAAGCGATCCTGCCACGTTTCAGGTTCAAGACCGCTTTTGTCCAGTGAACGACCAGGAATGACAGGATTTGTAGGGATTGGTTTTCTATCGCTCGATTTTGATAATGACTCAAGCCAATGTAAACCCGGAAAGGGTGATTCCGGAGGGCCGTCATTTCTAATGACAACCAAATTTTCGGTATAGCCTCTCGGATTGACTTCCAGGCCGGGAGGGTATCAAAAGTGATCATTGTGCCGATGCTACAAAACGATCGGCTTGAATTCATCAAACAGAATCGGCGCATTCACCTTCAAATGAATTAATGGCATTGTGATTCTGAACCTAGAGAGTCAAGAACAGACGCTTAGACAATAAAAATCTCTGGCTCAATCACTTCATACTTTGTGTTCGGACCTCTGCCGATTGACTTCACTGCTCCAGTTTTCAACCAGTCGTCAATTTTTCGAATTGTTGTCGCCTTCGAAACCCCTAATATCTCTTGAATATCTTTACGAGACAGTATCTTGCCAATTTTTATCAATGAATCAGACTCTGGAAATGACTTTTCTTGTTCAATTTTTGAAATAAGCTCGTCAAAATGTCTCATCAAAATTGCCGTGTGTCGAGAATATCCATGAATGTGGAGCTCTAGCCCCTTGCTTACCAGTTGAATCTGATCGCCCTTTTTACTGAATCTCAAACTACTGGCAGGAAGAGCCTTATTTGTTTGATGCAATAGCCTGATCAATCGAGAATCATGCTCGACAGGATCATACTTCTTAACTCCAAAAACATTTCTCACGACTTCCCCGGCACTCACTAAAAAACGACCTTCAAATAAGCAAAAAAGTCTAATCTGACCTTGACTCATTCCAATAGCTTGAGGCTCGCCATTCTTAAAGTTAAAGGCTTGCCCATGAAGCACACTCACCAACAAACCATCAACAAGATTAGGAATTGGAAGCATCTTTCGAAGCTCTTTGAAAAACCGTCCTTTGACTAAGGCAATGACATCCGAAGATGCATCCGAAAATAGCTCCAAAATTTTGGCCTCAATGGAATCCAGTTGAGGCATCGAATCAATCGAGGCCACCATTGGAGAACAATAGATATGCAGGTCCCTCAAAATTTCACTTTCCAATACAAGACGTCGATTAGTACCTGAAACTTGACTTACCTGGAGACTACCTAATGAGGACTCCACATCAGATGCCGAAACTCCTCTCAGCAACGCTAGCCATTGAAGTGCGTTATTAATGAGGAAATGATCAGTGCGAGTCGTATGCCTCTGACTGTTGGACTGCAATGCATGGCTCAATTGAAACAAATAGGCTACTTGACTTTCATTCGGATCAAGCAACCAATTCCAAACCCAAAGATATAGACGGCTTGCAACGTCGGTTATTCGAACGTCTTTCTTTGCATCATTCGGGCTTGGAACACCTAGGATTGTTCCCATCCGGTACAAACCTTGATAGGCATCAGGAGCTGCTCCTAATTCACGAGCCAACTTAATAACATCTTGTCTTCGATGACTCAGTCCGGACCACGGCAACATCGACAACCAGCTAAAAAAATACTGGCTTTGCGCTCCGCAAATTTGATCTATCGGAATATCAGCGATTTCTCTCAAACGATCTTTGTTAAAAAGAAACCGCAGCCGCAAAGATAAATACTGGCCGCGAATATCTTCTAAACATCTTGGATCCTCGACGTCGGCCACTAACCTTTCAAATTCATTGAAATCGCTTTCCGCTATCATCCCCAAGCTTTCTGCACAAATTAACACATTTAGCTGGCATTGAGTTCGCTCTAAATTAGTCCCGGCAATAGATTTACAGATATGAAAGGCCTCAAGGCCAGCTGCAAAATCACCGGAGACGGTCGTTGCTAAAGCTCGCTGAAATTGAAACTGAAACCATATTGGTAATCCCAAACTGATTCGTTTAAAATCAAGTTTCTCCAATAGTAGTATCGCCTTAGAAACTTCTCCGGCTCGTAAAAGTTGGCTAGATTCAAAAGTCAAAACATCTAAGCTTAACTCATCATTCAATTGATTTGATTTCAACAAATCGATAGCTTCGCCAAAATCAATCTTGCCAATATCACCAAACCGACCCATAAATTGATGATAAGCATCTTTCGCTGCTGCAACTTTACCTGTTCGACGCAACAACCATATTAAATTCATGTCTTTTGCA
>JAPLFV010000288.1:0-4372 GCA_026390495.1 Pseudomonadota bacterium
CGCATGAAACAAGATCCTTCGCTGTGCTCAGGATGACGCGTCCGTGTTCAATCAAAGCGCCAGTCTAGCGCGTCATGCTGAACGAAGTGAAGCATCTCAATCATGAAACAAGATCCTTCGCTACACTCAGGATGACGTGTCCGTGTTCAATCAAAGCGCCATTCTAGTGCGTCATGCTGGACGTAGTGAAGCATCTCATTCATGAAACAAGATCCTTCGCTACACTCAGGATGACGTGTTCGTGTTCAATCAAAGCGCCAGTCTAGCGCGTCATGCTGAACGAAGTGAAGCATCTCACACATGAAACAAGATCCTTCGCTGTGCTCAGGATGACGTGTTCGTGTTCAATCAAAGCGCCATTCTAGTGCGTCATGCTGAACGTAGTGAAGCATCTCACGCATGAAACAAGATCCTTCGCTGTGCTCAGGATGACGTGAACTTCTTGCCCATATATTTTGACACTAAAGGACACTGCTTTAACGCAGCTTCCACCCGAACAAGATCCTCGACAACATCCACGGGGTAGCTTTCATCTTCAATATCAACCATATGGACCTTGTAGCCGTGCTCGAGGACTCGGTTCATATCAATGGATTCAACTTCTTCAAGATAGGTTGGCTTAAGGCTACTATATTTATCCAGGAAATCTCGATCAAAAGGAATCACACATACCTGTTTCCATGATACGGGCTCACCTTTAAATTTACTCGGACTCGGTATAGGCTCTCGGCTAAAGTAAATTGCGTTCGAATGCAAATCAGTGACAACTTTCACACAATTTGGCGAGCGAAACTCTTCCTTAGATTTGATTTTGCCTTTGAGATTCAATACGACAGACTTAGTCTTTTTAAGTCCGTCGACGGCAAGCCTAAGCATTTGCGGAGTTACCATTGGCTCATCACCTTGAACCATCGTCACGGAATTAAATTTTATTTTTTCTTTAGTCTCAATTTTTACAACCGCCTCTTGGATTCGATCCGATGCGCGTTCGTGTTTATCGGAGGTCATAATGGCTTCGACATCAATTGATTTGCAATAATCCATGACGACTTGATCGCAAGTTGCAACCACAACCCGACTGAACACTGGCTCAAGCTTACACCTTAATGCAACATGCCCAATCATGGGCATACCGAGAATGGGAATCAAAGGCTTGTTTGGAAAACGACTGCTACCCATTCTTGCAGGTATCACACAAATGTCTAATTGGCTCATGAATTGGCTCCTCTTCCTAGTGCAGTTAATTCATTTTTTATTTTTTGGCCCAAAAACAATGTATCCAAACTAAAGGCGATAAAATTATAACCTTTTGCTTCAAACTGCTTTACGACTGTGTGATCAGGCGCGATGACATGCGCTCCCAGAATTTTACCCGTTTTTATCGTTTGATCTGAAACTCGTTTAATCGCGGCAACCATATCTGGATGTTCAAACTGGCCGGGAATTCCCATACTAGCACTGAGATCATAAGGCCCCAGAAACACGCCACTCACTCCGTCGATTGCTAATATCTGATCAATTTCTCGCACTGCATCGACATGCTCAATCTGAACAATGACGGTTAAATCTTTGAGATTTTTTTTGAGATGATCTTCAAAACCAAAGCCAAACCCTTGCGCTCTTGATAAGCCAACACCTCGTTTACCTTTTGGGGCATAGAAGCAATTCTCGACAGCTTGCTTTGCCTCAGCGGCACTGTTCACCATCGGTATAATGATTCCATCAACACCGCTATCTAGTGGGTATTTAATTTCAAGATGAGTGTTCAGCGGAACACGCACAAAGGCCCTCTTACCCTTTCCTTGAATAATTGAAACTGCCGTTTGGAGATCTAATCGACTGACCGGAGAATGTTCCATATCAACACAGATCCAATCAAAATTTTGCGATGAGATCAGCTCTACATAGGTAGGGTGGGGTGCTGTAATCCAAGTTCCAAGTTGCATATAGTGATTCCCTTAAAATGATTTTATCTAGGCGCTATTTCTTTATTGCTGACATCCACATATGACTACTAAAACCAAATTTAGCCAAAGTATTTTGCATTTCAGACTTCTGATCTTCAGATGCGGTTTCGATAAACAATTTCCAAAAATCAGAATCCAAATGCTCCTTACTATTTTCCATAATACTTAAATCCAATTTTCCGGGTGTGGAAACTGATATCTGACTATATCCGATCTTTTGAGCCATGGACTTTATTGCCTTAGGATTAGCAAAATTGAGGTGATGAGGAGGGAAAACAGATTTTGAAAATTTGCCAAGAGATCTGATATCAACGCCAGTGCCACTTAAGGTTGTCATTATGAAAACGCTATTTTTTGGCATCAACATGAAGACTTGATTCAAAAAGAATGCCGGATCATGGAGGTGTTCATAGAGTTCAAAGCAAGTAAAAATTCCCGGGCCACTTGGCAAATCTGATGCCGAGCAGTTTTCAATAAATTTTGAAATCGTTTGAATGCCTTTTTCATTACAAACAGCAGATAGCTGAGGTGATGGTTCAATCACCAAAACTTCAAGACCAAGTTTGTCTAGCTTTCGAAACTCTTCTGCAAACAACCCATATCCTCCGCCAATATCACAAATCCATTTAAAATCTGTTCCATGGCTTGCCACAATATCTAAAACCTGCTGCGCCTTGGGCTTCCAAAGCTTTTCTCGTCGCGCTTCGGCCGTACTTCGATAGAAGTCCGTCGCCCAAAAGGCTGTAGATTTGCCTTTAGTGTAGAATATGTCTAAGTCTTTTTTTGATGGTCTAGGGTTGGCATAGATCGTCTGACAATCTGGGCACTCGGCATAAGAAAAGCCAAGTTTTTCAAACTTCGTCTCACCTTTTTGCCCACAGCTGATGCAATTGACAAATTCAAAACGCCCAGTTTTGACGATATCCCGAGCATCGTCCTCAGCCAAACTCAAATATTGATCAAATAACTGCTTTGGCCGAATTTCTTCTTCTTTTAGATTTGTCATTCATTTCCCTTTCAGATGAGCTCTATTATGGCACCAACTCCTGTAAGGATGATATCGATTTGACGTTTATATCATCGCATTTTGCAAACTCAGTGGACCAATAAAATTGACAGTTTGAAAATTCGTCAGCAGCATGCTTGTCCGTGAGGCTGTCACCTACAAAGACAAACGTTTTACTGAAATCTAACATTGCTTCTTTATGCAATCGCAGCAAGTGAGTTGGCTTTAAGGTCGGTGAACCTAATATCTCAACAAAATAATGGGCAAGTTTCCTTGAGTCTAATATTGATTTTAACGCCGGTTCTGGTGTCCCGGAAAGAACCAGCAATTTTTTACCTTTTTTCAACAGTGACTCTAAAACTGATTCTAATCCTGCAGCCAATTTGCACTTTAACAAGGAATCTTTTAGCTCTGTTTCAAATTCAATGCACAGTGTCTCTAAATCCACTGAACGAGACGCCCTATAGTGTCTCATTAATTCCGAAAATTTAACCTGCCTTGAAAGACCACCATTTTTTCTATGAAAATCCTGAATAAACTCAGCACCGTCACGGCCAAAATAACCTAAAGCAACCTGATAGAATGCATTTTCCTTTATGGGATTAGAATCCATGAGGACGCCATCGCAATCAAAAATAATGACCTCTGCGGTGTTGACAATATCCTTAATCATTTCAAAATCCCAATGATAGTCACAGGAGCGCCATCGGCAGATTCGATTCTTAGTGGCGCTACAACTAGACTCTTTAGATGAATTGCTTTTGCCAGAGCCATATCTTCAAAAAGTATGATTGGGTTCTTGTGATCCAGCAATTCGCGGTGAACCTTTCTGCCTTTCTCCCGATCGGAAAAGGCTGTTATTGAAATTGAATCAATGCCAATGGCTCGGCATTTTGGCGCATTTTCTCGAAGAAAATCGGCGACGCCAACATCGATTCCTGGCCCATCCTGCCAGTATTTTTCAAGATTTCGATAGCTCTCGGCACCAGTCCTTAGCAGTAAAATATCACAATTTTCAAATTCCTTTTGATCATGCTTTATTGCGCCTTTAAGCTCTGCAACTCCGACATGTCTCTTAGTGATGTCTAGGTTGACGTCAAGGACGATAGGAGACAAAAAAATCAATTCCCTGGGCGAATACGTATCTATCGATCGGCCCGCTTTTACAAAATGTTTTGGTGCGTCCATATGGGTTCCAATATGGTTACCACTGGAAAATCGAAGACTATTGCTCGAAGCGCCAGAATCCATGCTTTGTGCCACAATGATTTCGATCTTTGAACCATTGCCATACGCGGGACATGATGGCCCCCAAGGGTGGGAAAGCCAAAGAGTCTGGTCACTAGACGAAATATTCATGACGCTGATTTCTTTTCTTTAAGTTGGTTTTTTATCTTCC
>JAPLFV010000288.1:4385-5771 GCA_026390495.1 Pseudomonadota bacterium
TTATCTTCCTCAAAAAATCTTTTTCCACAGATTCAAAATTCTAAAATAAATTGACTTAAAATCTATTCATTAGATTTTGATTTAGACTTATGAATCTGTTCAACACAATCTAAAATACCCTGTCCCATGTCGACGAATGGATTGACCATATATTTCTTGCCAAGTCTGGGTTTAAAGGCATAGGGAGTAATATTGTAATGCGCCTCTAAGTCTTTATTTTCAAAAATTGCCTCCACTTTAACTCCATGGAGAATTTCAGAGATCATAGTGATCACATCTCGAACGCGAAACAACTGAGAACCTGTGATAACAAAATGTTGATTTTGAAACTCTGGCTTCAATATATCGACACTCGCCTTTGCTGCATCTCCAACGTGTATATATTCACGAAGCTCATCACCAGTACCGCTATAATGTATTTTTCCTTCTTTCAACGCAGATTCAATAAATCTGTAAATGGCGTTACGATGGTCTGACCTGGGTCCATACAAAGACCCATATCTGAGAATCGAATATGGTAACTGGTATTTCTCCCAGTATTGCTCTGTATATTTTTCTCCGGCCTGTTTTGAAATCCTGTAAAATGAGCCGCTTTCGCTATAAACGTAAACGGTACTGGCATATATAAACCGTTTACATTTTGCCTGCCTTGCGCCCTCTAAAACATTAACTTGCCCAATGATATTTAATTGCGCAGTCAGAAGTGGATTGTCTTTTGCAGCGTTGATATCTGCAAGGCCAGCAAAATTGTAAATAAAATCTTTTCCTCGACAACTCTCTGCAACGGCCTTTGCATCAAGAATATCGCCCTTAATAAAATTCTGTTGGGGCATTATAAAAGGCGATTCATTGAGGTCAAAAATTGTGACGTTCATCCCTTGAGACGTCAATTCATCAGCCACATGACTACCTAAAAATCCAGAACCACCAAAGACAATTGCATGCTGTTGCACAAATACCACCCAGTCTAAAGCTACTCATGTCTTGCAGCTTATATTCTCAAATTAAAAGTAAACTAAATCCTATATAGATTTAAAATAATAATGATGTTTAAGCAAATGCTTTATTCTAAGGCCAAATCACTTTGCAATCTAAATTCTACTCGACGCAAAACTCTCCCGGAGTTGAATGCTACAAAACCTAATTACAGATTACTGGCAGCACAAATCAAGTTTTGATTGAAATGCACATGTGCAAATCATTCCCACTGAATTTCTCACTTATTCCAATCTTCTTGGTTTTCCATCCTACAGGTCTAATCCAATCATCAGGAATCAAAGTGGAAAATTATGAATTTTGAATTTTCGACAAATTGATGAGAATCGGCCTCAATTTCTCATAAAATGCTAAGCAAATTATACCCATACATTTAACCTCAAGTTGCTG
>JAPLFV010000284.1 GCA_026390495.1 Pseudomonadota bacterium
AAGATTTTGTCTAGATATTGAAACGTGTATTTTAGTTTTAGATTTTTTTCCAAGTCCTCGTTTGTCCAATAATAGTGTTGGGCATGGGCGACTAGATTCAAAAATAAAATTGAAAAATTTGGATCGTCTTTCTTTAGGTAATCAAAAAACCGTTGAACGGAGAGGTATTCAGCGAGTGAATAAGTAATAAAATTTGCAAATTTAAATTTAAATCCATACCACAAAAAATAGGGAAGCTCAGTCAGCAAAGCAATTGTAGCTCGAGGTCTGAACATGAATTTTACAAAGCCACCTAAGCATTTGACTAATGCACTTAGGCTTGGGTTGAGGTAGTTTCGAGCCATATACCTGGGCAAATTTAAAAAGCCATTCAACTCTTCAGGATGAGCAATCTCATCAAAAGTCCATGGATCTGGTAAGAAAAACTTGCAATTTTTGGCGGAACCTCTTTTTGCGTTGAGAGCACCCCAAACTCCCGTAGTAAAACCTTGCTCGCCAAGAGTTTCCCACATAGTTGGAAATTTGTTGAAGCTCACGTCTCCTAGGTGTTTGATTTGATGAATAGAGGAAGGCTTGCCTGTGTGAATTGAGACCCACTGTACCCATGGTTCGAGAAATCCACTGTCATAATGGTCTTCGGTAGCAATTTTCTTTTGAAAGGGAAGGCTAAGAAATCTCTTGATCGATGGTAGATCATAAACCTCAGAAGCATCTTTCATGAGCTTATGATTAAATTCATTAATCTCGACCAGCAGTAGATTCTTTGACATTGTAGCTCCCAACTTCAAAATTCCATGTCAATCTAAGTTTCATTCTTATATTGATCCGCTTCATTTGTCGAGGTGGGATTAACCCAATTTAGCTCAAAATTGAGTCCTTTGAAATAATTGCGCTGCTCTTGCTTTAGATACTGTTTGTAAAACTCCAAGTATTCTTTTGGGATGATATCCAAATCAAGTCGACAAAAGAACTCGAATGCTTTGCCATAGATAACGTAGTCACGGCGTCGCTCTCCTTGTTTTTTAAATGCTGGAATGTAGCCGCAGGGAGTAAATCCACTTCGAATAATTGCGTCAGATCCTTCAACATCGCCCGCGTCGTTTATCAATTCTACGTAATTAATATTGCGACGCCTTAGGATTGTGAATACTGAGTGAAACATTTGAACCGGATCAACGGGGATTCGAATATGTTCGCCAATGATGGCAGCAAATCTTGTTTTTTCAATTACCCGTAAAAAAATCTCAACTTTGCCAGTAGGATCGGTAACGACGCAGTTTGGCCAATAGAAAGGGTAGAAATTTACGATTTGGGATCGATTGGCTTTGAGTAACTCAAATCGTCGTTTGACAAATTCTGGTGCATAGATTGCTTCCATGATAGGCAGTTCACAAAAAATAGGTGACAAGTGTTTTTCGATCTTTGGATTTTCGATTGCAGGCAGGTCTGGTAGGCAAACATTCTTCTTTGCCAAATCAAAAAAAGGCTGAGTTGTGGGGTGAATTCTTAAATTTTGATCTCTTTGTTGAAGCCCGCTTTCTTTAAGATATGCAACGCTCATACCGTTAAGGTTGTATTCGTCCACTCCTTGTGCGTTTGGAAACACGCCAAGAACTTTAAACGAGTGCTTAAGCGTCATTTTTTGAAATGCCATAGGAAGCGTGAACGTCGTCGTGTAAACCAATTCCAAAGTTGGAAATTCTTCTCGAATGTGGTCAAGCAAAGATTTTAGGCTGTAGGAAACAAATTCTGTGATGTCTGCAATATTGGGGTCGATCATGATGCGACTAAGCTTACTTAGTCCCAAGTCAGCGTCAATCAACAAGGCAAAAAGGCACACGATTTTGTCGTCGGATTCAGAAAGCAGCCAGTAACTACTTGGATTTAAGAACGCTTCTTTAAGACGTTCATAGTCAGTAAACAATTCATCAGGCATCATTGTGCTACCGTTAACTTGGTAGAGACGCATTATGTTCCATAGATCGGAAATTTGTACCTGACGAATCATAGTGTTTTAGGTCTCCACCGTCTAAGTATTAGAAATCCAATTCCAATGGCAATGACTCCCAATCCCTGTGCAATACTTAATGTAATAACGGAGTACTTATCCACGAGAATGCCAAATCCTAAAAAACCAATGGGAGTAAATGCATTGATTACGGCCATTAACAAGGCGAAGAATCGTCCCTTGTCTGACTCAGGCACTTTTTCTTGAAACATAGAGATGAATCTGACATTCATTAGTCCCAAGGAAGCTCCAATAAACAGCATTCCCCCTCCATACGCCCAGAGATTTTGTGACATTGCGCCCCCAATCAACGCAAATCCAACTATCGTCATTGTTACAAATCCAACAAGTAGAACGTCTTGATATTTTTTTGTAAAGTCTGTCATAAATGAGCCCAATAGCATTCCTGCCCATAAGAATGCCTCCATGACGGCCAATGTATATGCTCCGCCATCTAAAATATTCTTAACATAAAGCGGCATGGTCACTAGGACTGGAGTTAAGAAAATGTTTATTGCGGCGAACACGATCATGACTGAGATGAAAAATTTGTGCTTGTAAATGATCTCACTTAAGTTTCCAACAATCTCATCGACAGATTGGGAAATATCGCTTTTTGTTGAAATACGAAGGCAAATTAGACAGGAAACTAAATAGCTTGCAGCATTAAAAATGAGTGATCCCTTTAGACCTAACGAGGCGATGACAATGGCACCGATCAAGGCGCCAAGAAAGCTTGCAAACGTGAGAGTCGATGATATTAGTGCTACTGCAAAATTTAGATCTTCAGTGTGCGAAAGCTTTGGTAAGAATTTATTGACTGCTGGGTCAATAACCGCTTGAGAAGATGATAGACAAAAGCTTGCCAAAAAGAATATCCAGGGTTCTTTAAAATTCAATGCAAGCGATACAAGAAGTGTGCAGCAAACAATAAAGGCAAAAAGATCTGATCGAATAATGAGTGATTTCAACTCAGATTTCTCGACGAGCTGACCAATCCACCGAACCATGAGAACACTTGGCGCAACACCAAAGATAAGTAACCATCCAATCAATTTACCTGACTGTCCCTCGAACTGACTGATGAACCACCAAATCAATGCGATTTGAAACATTTTTGTACCGATTTGACTTAACATTTGGCCAAGCCAAAGTTTTGCTAAATCAGGATTCCTATAGAGTATTTCTCGTGTCATTAATTTCCTTAATTTTACCTGTGCGAGGATTTCTGGGTATCTCGCCAATTCCAACGACCTTTAATGTTGTTGACAATATTGCTGATTCAATTTGAAAATCCCGCAACTCGTTTGAAAGAATTTGCAGCATTTTCTGAGGATCAATTTTTTCGTGAGATTCGCATACGATGTCCAGTTGTTCTTTGCCATTGATAAAGGCTGCGTTGAGTTGCACCAAGGATACGCCTTCTCTTTCAAGAACGCGTCTGACATCATTGTAGTCAATGTTTGTATTGGCAATACAAATGATACTGTCCCATCGGCCTTGATAATCAATGACTCTGTCAAGTCGTCCACAGGCACAAGTATTTGCTACCCATTTGGCTTTGTCGCCGTTTAGGTATCGAATCACTGGAGCAGTAGTTTTGTGCATATTTGTAATGACAATGCGCCCGAATTCACCTTGCTTGGACAAAGACCCTTGTTCGTCAACTAATTCCATATAGTTGTAATCGTCACAGGTATGGTGAAATGTCGTCCCCATCTGCTCATCACATTGGTATGCAATGTGATTTGCCTCGGTGGTGCCGATAACTGATGCAATGGTCCCACATCCTGTTTTTTCCTTTAGCCATTTTCGATCGATTTGGCTGATTGGACTACCTGAAAACATGACTTTATCTAGCTTTATTTTTGTACCTTGCTCGTTCAGCTGTCTAAGTAGACTCATTATTGTCGGCGGAAACCCAATCAATGCGTTGATGTGAAACGCTTCAAATGCATGTCTAAAAACAGAGAAGGAAGGTGTTGGTCCAAAAGAGTAGGATTGTGCTCCAAGGCCAAAAGCAACAGCGTTGAAGGATACAAATCCTCCGTAAAGGTCAGCGTTGGACATTAAATAACCGATTCGATCCGAAGATCTAAATCCCATGGCACGAAAAATACGGCCTGCATATAGAACCATTGACTCCCATTCATCTTTTGCAAAATAGGAATACTTCGGCTCCCCGGTTGAGCCTCCACTTTGTGTTATGAATCCGCCTTGCATGGACTTAGTTAATAGGTCGCGGCTCGCTGGAAGCATTTTATCTGTCCATTCACCGCGCGTCAAAAGAGGAAGTTTTTGTAAATCTTTGGCGGAATCAATTTCAATTCCTGCAAATTTTTTTGAATAGAACGATGACTTTTTTGCGGCGTCTACGATTTGGCGAAGGCGACTATCGATAATTTCTTGGCGGGCATAGTGGTGGTCCCAAGGATCAATGCCTTCAGCTTGAGTCAAGCTTGGATCATTGGCGAGGAACGAATCTTTTGTTTGACCTGAACTTGTTGTTTTTTTGAGGCGGCTTACACTGATATTCAACAATTGTGGTAAGTCATAGGCGCCATCGTGTGGATCGTCGATCTCACCGGCAAACATCGCGCCTAACTCAAAGCAACGCTGTGCCCCAAGTCTTGAAAGCTCATGAAACAATTTTTGATATTCGAATGGATCTGCGGCGACACCGACTGTTTGTAAATATCCACGCATAGGAGCAGCAAGTTCGAAAACGTCATTCATTGATTGAATCGGAGTTAACCTCAATGTGCGGTGTAACGGAGACAGATCCATGGATAAGCTATTGTCTTGATAGATAGTCCAGTCAACATTTCTATGACTTGACTCAAGGAGTTGACCTTCGCCGCGTGCTTCAGCAATTTCGCGGACTCCTCTAATTTTTCTAATTTCTGCTGCCGTATCTGGTGGAGGGCTACCACTTGGGATTTTGTTGGTGACTTCGATCATAGCAGTCTTTAACGCAGATAAAAGGAGATTGCACTGGTCCTTGCCTTCGACAAAACAAACCTGGGGGGCGGTACATGCGTTTTGATCCCAAATGGCGATCTCATTGGCTAGATTATTGGCGACTGTCTGAATGCCCTGCGACTCCAAACCTTTTTTGGTCACGATGGCAAAGCTAACTTTAGGTCCAAAGACGACGACTCTCGTTCGTGCTGGAAGACCATTTCGATAGGTTTTTACTGCGTCTTCGCCTCCCCAAATGACAATTCCGTCAACGTTTTGCTTGAATACTTCTATCACTTGATGATTTGAGGATTTAATGTCAATTGCTGCGACAGTTTTAGAGAGGATACCGTCTTGGTCGACCTCATTTAAACTCTTAAGAAACAGCGGCATAAAATATGTTTCATTGGAGGACATTTTTAAAATACTGACGTTTCGAGTGATGATGCCTTCAAGCCAAGATCCAACTCCTACTAAGAAAACATTTCCTGACAGTACGTGAAACACACTTCCTATTGGGAAAGCAGATAGAATTGTTTTTGACGTTACGTTGTACTTATACTCAGGCGTCAGTGGAACTCCGTTTGTCTCGTGCAATAATTTTCGCTGAAGCTCTGCCGTATCCAGCGTTGCGGCAAGCTCTTCCAAGGCAAGATCAATCATTTGTTGAGAGAAGCCAGTTATTTTTGGCAGGTCCTTTGCAGCTTGAATTCGATAGGAACTTTGTCTATCGGCCCAGACAATCTGTAGTTTCTTGAGGGTTCTCAAAATTTTATCTTGTGGGTATGTTGCAAGGAGCTCTTGGGCTTTCATTGCCGACTGACAAATCTCGACGGCATCGGTAGGCGTTAACTCTTTAGATGCTTCTTGCCACGTGCCGAAAATGTAGCGCATTTTTCCGTTTGATATGTCGTCTTCTGATCGGAACTCATTTGAGCCAAGTTTTTGCCTTTTTTCTTCTGTCATACGCGCCTCACGATATCGTTGGCAGTAATTGCACACCCCTTGTGCTTCGAAATACCTGCACGACCAATAACCTCAAAAGTTGGAGATTTAAATCCGCAGGGACAAGGCTTGCTATGAATTTTTCCATAGTCGGTCGTCAGTAGCGCAAGATTTGGCATCATTGCATTGAAGGGGGTGATCAATTCCATGAGTCCAATCTCACCGTCAGGTAGCACGTCTAGCGAGGCCGGGTCCCTAATGAGAATGCGGTTGAAGACAGCAATATGAAAAAAGTGCTCTTTGCATTCAAAATAAGGCGCGCAGTGCTCAGCCATTCCGTATGCGTCTCGTTGAAAGGCGTCTGGAATTCCAAATGTTTTTTCGCAGATGGACCTTAGTTGTGCTCTTGTAATTTTCTTATCCTCTGCTGCTTTCCATCCGCCGCCGATAAGAATCCAACTATTCTTTCTTGCTGATTTTAAGCTGATATCCTGAGATTTAATGTGTTCTAGAAACTCAAGTAAAAAGGCTGGCATTCCAAAAATGCGAATGGGAACATCTTGATCTAGGAAGGACTGCAGAGTTTGCAAACACTTATCTTTATCGAATACCCAATGACCTTCTTGATTTTTTTTAATGGCATAGTATGCTTTTTTCACGGGAGCAAATCGCAATTGATTGTGCTCGGTATAGGCCACACCGAGGTCTCCAGCATCGTCTGGGTCATAGTTTAGGACTAAGTAGTTGCAAGCATCTTTTGATACAAAACCTTCTTGGTCTAGATAGACATCGAGCATTCTTTGAACACGGTCCAGGCTTGGTTGATCAAACCAAATCTGTGTCTTCAGTCCTCTGGTGCCAGATGATGTTAAATGAAGGACCATTTGATCGTGAGGCAAAGACGTTAATAGGTAACTCTTCATGGCGGTAACGCCGAGCGTTGGAATGTTCTTTAAGTCGTCTTCTGATTTAATGGACCTAGGGTCAAATTGATAGCGTTGGTAGAGACTCTTAATGTCAGAATTGTGTTCCGCATGGAAACATGCAAACTCACGGCATGCCTCTACAAATAGTTGCTTTTTTTCTGGAGTCCAATCTAGTGGTTTTGAAATGCCACATATTTTTTCGGACGCAGGAAACTGATAAGCATGGCTTTGATTCATATGAGGTGATTCCTTTCCCATTCATCTCGGACTATCTGCAATAGTTTGTTTCCTACAGGGCTATGGACTTTTATGGCGTTAAAATCTAAGTCTGTTGGAGTCAGAAATTGCATTCGAAATCCCAATTGATTTGTAAACCTATAGGGAATCAAACCTGCCATAAAGAAACCTGCATCTGCCAAAGCATCATGAATATAGCCGACTCCGGGTACATTTAAGGGGAATTCTACAGCTGCATATTCTAAACCTGTTCTTAGTTGATGTGATAGGTCGATTAGAATTCGTTCGACGGCGTTCCTGCCTACGTCATATAAGTCAAAAATGACACTTCTTTGTTCGTGTTGAATTTTTACTGAATAGTGGCCACCTACCGGAAGAGATTCAAATCGATTAGTTGGCTCCCATGTCATTCCCAAATTGCTTAAAAGAAAATCGCAGGTTTCACCTATATTGATCGGCAGTTTAATTCTATTGCCAAATGGTTGCGAATTTCTTTGATCAATTCCAACTAAAAGTGAATACCTTTCCATCCCGGGAAGATCATGATGTTTCGAAATCTCGCTCATTCGGGCTTGAGTTTCACTGACTTGGTTGCCAACGAAAATGGCCATGTCTTTGTAGCCATATTTTGCAACCAGTCTTTGACTAAAATCATGGTTGGTGACGAAGTCATAGATGCTATAGCTCATGGGCGTTTTTTGCATACGATCCAAGGCCGCCTCGAAGGTTCTTTTGAAAATTCCTCGATTTGCATAAAGTGGGTCTACCACCCCCCACGCTGCCTCATAGACCTTAGGGCTATCATTACATAGCACTAATCCTACATGACTGACTATTTCTCCAGCAGAGGTAATGCCAACATAGGAAATCAATTTTCCAGAACTGATTTCATGAGCGATAGTTTCCGGATCATAGACTTTGCTGTTTATGTAACGGTATCGGTAGACATTGTAAAATAGTTTTGACACTAAAAATTCTTCGCCAGAATGTAGTTCTCTAACGTGCAATTCATCTAATTCAGGGAGTTCTTCTTGCGATCTATTTTTGATGAATCCATCAGGAATCTCAAATTCTGCAAAGATCTTTTGGCCTGAACGGTCATCGGAATTACTTGATATCTCAATGTCTGCATACATTTTGAAATGTTCTCGAAAGCGTTTGATTTCCAGAGGAGTACCGCAGTTTGTAATGGTTAAATAAACTGTCGCGGCATCAAGATTTGCTTCTGCGATGAAAAATTCAGAATCTCTCACGCTACGGGTGTGATCTTTGATGTAGCCTAAGATTTCTGTTAATTTCAAAGTCCAGCCTTCTAGGGTATTTTGGGGTAACTGAGTGAATACTGGCCGTTGGATAAACAATGCGACAAATCTTTGAGTGTCAAAATCAAATGGATGTTTTACATAGAATAGTTGTTTAGTCATTTTGTGCGCTTTAGTGTATGAGTTCGAATTAATTTCATATTATATGCTATCAATCACTCTGATCAGTTTACCTGTTCTTGGGTTTTGAGGAAGTGTTCCTGGTTTCCACCATTCAACGATTACTGGATTAATGCTCCCTTTTGAAATGAAATCTCGAATGGAAGGCCTTTCTGCAAGCAAAAGATTCACGAATCGATCACTCATCTGCTTGTATTCATCCTGCTTTGCATCGGTTTCGATTCTGACGATCAGTTGATCTTTTCCCTCGTGGCGCCGCTTTTCCATCTGTAGAGCTCCACTGGAATTGCCGAATTTTGTAAGTAGATCCTGCATGGCAGGGTAGTCGACTGAATCATACCCAATTCGCAAAACATCGTCACCTCGACCTAGGAGCTCAAACAATGGCGTTGTTCTTCCGCAGGAGCAAAGATTTTTTTGCCACTTCGCTTTATCGCCAACTTTAAATCTAATGATCGGCATTAATTTTCGCTCGAAAACAGTTACGTGTAGGAGTCCTGGCTCTTCTGAAGTACAAATTTTTCCAGTCTCTTCATTCAAAATTTCAATATGGACCATATCGTCAAAGGCATGAAAAACTCCATTGGGACATTTTTCGCATTGATAGCCAATATACCAGCTATCAACAGTACCGTAGCCGGGAGCTAGAATCTGCTGAACTCCAAATTTATTTTTTAACTCGAGCCTATCTGATTCGTAAATGTGTTCGCCGCCAAAAAAGACTTTTTTAACTTCCAAACAATTTGGCTCGATTTCGTAGATTTTCCTCAGGGTGTTGAGCACAACACTCGTGATTCCGGAAAAACAATTGATGTGAAACAGCTTGGCGACAGTATGAATAAAATCCGCTGGTGTATGGTTGGAAAACGGAAACGTCGTACACCCAAAATCAGAGAAAATGCGGTGCATATGAATGAATGTCATATATAGAGAGCCGACTGCCCACAAATTTGCAACTTTGTCATTGGCATTCATGCCGCAGGCAACAAATCCACGAGCATTGCATTCGTTGATCAACTCCATTTCTTGAAATGTGAACAGCGATGTTTTCGGTACTCCCGTTGTGCCCCCACTTTGAAAAACCATGTAGCCTTTATCTTGGGTCGTAAGAAGCCCATCACCTAATGGTGGAACATGAGGTCTAAAGTCGTTGGCTGTAATAACTGGAAAGCCATCAAGGGCATGCGACAGTGCTTGGGATTTTTTAAGATCGTGGTCTAAAAGATGTTTTTTGTAAAATACTGAGTGCGATTTAGCGAGATTTATAATCTCGGCTAGCTTTTTGGTTTGAAAACTCACTCTTTCATCTTGCCCCAAAACCTCGAAATCGGAATAGAAAGGATGTTTCCTTCTTTCAATAACGGGCATGTAAGTCATAAGGTGAGTCTCCAAATCTCAATCGTAAATATTCGCTGCTCAAGGAAAATCATTTAGCTCAAGCTATTTGGATTTAAACTTGAATCCGCCTTTCCACTGTGACGATGGGGGAATACTTGTTGTAGGGTCCGAAGAGCCAGATAATGCAAGGCTTCGAGGTGATGCTGGCGCTGGTGTTGCAATTGGCTCGAGTGAAGAGTTCAGGAGATCGACAAAATAGTTGTTATAGGAAATGGGTGTGGTGCCGACGACGACTTTGTCAAAATCAAAGGTAGTCTGAGTACCAACGGTTGCATGAAGAAAATGTTTTTCCATTAATTCTTTGGTTATCAAATAGCTTCTGTTGGAAAGAGTCGAATCAATTTTTACTTTTCTGGACCAGTCTTTGGCTAGCGAGATTCCATTTTTAGCAGGATCAAAAATGGTCTCGATGAGTTGGACTCCAGTTTCCTTGTCAAAATCAGGAACATTTCGAATGTCTGGTAGAATGGCATCTGAATCAATAAAGTAAGATTTTGCCTTTGCCGTTCTGCCATGTGTAGCATCCCATCCACGAGTGACGGCTTTCATCCATTGCGCTGCCGTCAATGGTTTGAATGCTGTGCCTTCTGTGTGCATGATCGGGTCAATGGCATACCAGGTTTTGTTTGGACCCAAAGCTAGTTGAGTGACGTGAAAATACCATTCTGGTGTGGGAGCGGAATGCCCTTCTGAGCGCAGATCGCCCATGACGAAGAGTTTTGCCATACTCTCTTTCTTGAGTCCGATATTCCGCCCAATCAAATTTGCAGTCATGGAACGTCCAAAACAAAAACCAATGATGCCGTCTGGATCGTATTTATCAACGGCACTGACTTTCGCAATGGGATGTTGAATTGTTGATTGATATAGCCTGGAAATCTCTGAAGTGGAGAGACTAGTCTTAGTACCAACCTTGCCGACTATCTCGAGATAGGTCTTAAAACTTGGGTGTATATCGTTGGTCACTGGTCCTGGAGGTGCCGGAGTCTGCGGGGTTGGTTCATCGAGCACCTTGGTTGAAGTCAGAGGACTTTGTGCGGTGCGACACCCATTAACGAAAGGCGAGAGAGCACACACTAAACTTAAGGATAGGCAAAACTTCGCTTTTTCAAACACCATCGCAAATTCTCCTTCTAATGACGATTCGATTTTTCATTCCCATTGCCGACCACTCTAAAATACAGTCTTATGTTGACGACAAAAACCTTATCAAACGTGTCTTGGAGAATTCCAAGAGTAAGGTATGTGAAAATGCTAGAGCACCAATCAATATTTACAAAGACCAATTTGATTTATGGCGAAAGTCTATCAAAAAAAGATGATTCTAGGTACGATAAATAGAATCGCGGAGCCTCGCGGCGAAGAGATTGGTTTTTTTTAACATTTTTAAAAGTGAAGATAACTTATGAGCAGTAATACTGAGTTGATCGAACAGGTTCAAATGTTAGCCCGAAATATATCCGCCCAATTCTCTATTGCAGTTGCTGAGAGCTGCACAGGTGGTCTCTTGGGGGCGGCACTGTCGTCTCAACCGGGCAGTTCAAGTTTTTTTATGGGTGGCGTCATTGCCTATAGTAATAAGCTAAAAGTTAAAATACTAGGCGTGGATCCCAAGACTCTGGCTAGTTTTGGTGCTGTTAGCCAACAAGCGGCGGAGGAGATGGCGACGGGGGTGCGACGGATCACAGGTGTGACCCACACGATTTCTGTTACAGGAATAGCTGGACCACATGGTGGAACACCGGACAAGCCGGTGGGAACAGTTTACATAGGAATTGCAGACCAAATGGGTGTGCGAGTTCAGAGATGCCAATTTGACGGAGACCGTGATTCGGTAAGGCAACAAACAGCTATCTTTGCGCTGAAGTGGCTTAACTCCATTTTGAACTGAATGGTCGGTGATTGGATCTTAAGAGCCATTTAGATCTAGAGCAGAGTGGGATGAATCTTCAATGCCTTATGAGTAAAATCTTACATATTTATAATCTCAAGAAGATTATGCATGTCTTTTTGCGTGTGTACTTTTTTGAGGTAGCTCGGAATGGAAACGACATTTTTAGAAAGGTGACTTTCTAGATCGGGAATAGATAGTTCCAGAGTTGCCATAAGCCTAATGTTGCAACCGTTCACCATATAATAAAGATTGGAGTAATAAAGTATCCGCTATGGATGCTCGAAAAACCAATTCTGGTCGGCTTTGTAATAAGAATACGGCTCTGGAATAATAGTGAGCACAGACGTGTACTTCAGTTCATGGGGCCATTCCATAAAGTAATC
>JAPLFV010000249.1 GCA_026390495.1 Pseudomonadota bacterium
GTCCAGCGATACTTAGGAGGAGCAAAGAGAATGTACTCACCCTCTGCAATAACAAACAAAGCGAAATCAGTTACTGATTCTGGTTTTATAAAATCAAGTGTCAATATAACAGCATCATCACTCGCCAATGCCCATTGACGCGTCACCTGCAGCAAGGAATCTAGTTCAGCCATGAAAACGGAGACTCCCATGAATAGGATTCAAAAAAAATCAATATGGAGATATTCACTCTTAAGTTTATCTATCTTTGTCTCAATTGCAAAGGCCTCATATGGATTTGAGATCGGTAGCGGAGTCTCTGCGGTAGAAGATGGCGACGATCGTGTTCGACCTGCAGCTGTGATTCATGCCTCAACCGCATCGGGCATCACAAATCGATTTCTTTTTTACGGACGAGACTTTGGTCCTGTAAAAGAAAGAAACTACGTCCTTTCAATTAGCAAAAGGTGGGATGTTGGATCAAAAACCTGGCAAGGCCTGGTTGGTGGCGCGGTCATGGCTGATCAAACTGAAATTACATTCCCCAACAGTCCCGCTGACAACACCTCCTATACTAGTACGAATTTTGGAATGAATTTTGGACTCCACTGGCTTGCTTATGAAACGAAAGTAGTACAACTAAAGGCAACCTGGGATGGTTACATTTTCCCCGCAGGAACAGGATTCATTTTTCTGGCCAATGCCCGCAAAAGCGCACTTGGACTGATGCTCCAGACACAATTCTAAGAAAGAGACGTCATGACAACAATTCCAATCAAAAAATTATTGTGGATGATCGGCACATTGACTCTCATCGAATCTAAAGCTTTGTCAGCACCAATATCCTTGCGGTTCGGACCACCCGGTGTTGGAACAGGAGGAACGAACCCTGTCGGAATTCCTCCAAGCCTCGCGGATATCGAAATTGGCTATGTCAGTGCAAACAAATGGGAAACAAATATCTCAGCTATTCCAGGTTTATTTATCGGCAAAAGAATTGACTTTAAAGGACCATATATGAGCTTAGGTGGAGGACTGGCAATTAGCGCAAATGGCGTCGGGCCAGGTCCCTATTCGGCATTTGGATACGATTTTGGCTCTGGATCGTTTCGGTTCAATGCAGAATACAAGCAAGCAATAGGTCTAACCTCTAAAGGAACTATCAATCCTTATGCTTTACGAATTGGAATCGCTTGGTATTAAAAGGTTAAAAAATTCAATCAAACACAAGATGGAGACAAAATTTTTTGAGACTCTTAGCAATACTAGCGTTCACTCCATCGCTGACAGGTTTCGTTTTACTGGGCAAGAACAAAGCAAAACTTCCAGCCACACCAGAAAGTCCAGAAATAGAATTCATTTATGATCCAAATGGTGAAGTCCCCCCTTTGAGCAGCAAAGATGCACTCCTAGACGGCCAATATGCCAACTTATCTGATCAAGAATTGTTTCCAATTCTCTTACAAATTGCCGTTGATCAATGGAATGGGGTGCGGGGCAGCTATCTAAGGCTTAAGCTAGTTCCCGCAACCTCGACACCTGAGCGTTCGAGGGACGATAAGCTAAATGTAATTTTGGCCGAGCGAAACACTAATGCATCTACAGCGGCATTTGCTACGCCAGAGAACAATCCTGACAATGCAGATGAGATTAGCGACTGTGATATCTCCGTTTCACTTTCAGGTGCAAAAGCAACGTCCATGCTAGAAACTCTAACCCATGAAATTGGGCATTGCGTTGGTCTTGGACATCCACATAACAACTACGGTGCCATCATGAGTTACAGTCGAGGTGGCTCATCTTATAAATTGGGGGCCGATGATAAGGCTGGCGCCATTTTTCTATATCCGGATCCTGCATATGTAGATGACAAGCCAAAAGAGCTCATCGGCTGCGGCAATATTGGCATTGAAGCCAACGTTATGTATGTAACATGGATGATTGTTCTATTGCCTTTATTGGCCTTGACGCGAAAATATCGGTTTACGATTGGAACTCATACCAAGTTCATGGGTAAGCCGACAAGGCCGCAGTGAGAAAAGCGACGAGGCAGTACTAAAGGTACGACGAGAAGCTTTTCGAGCGAGAACGCCGTCGGATTGCCTTAACAGAGATTGTTCAGAGCTAGCTGAATCAAGGCGCGCGAAGCAAAAAAGGCGGAGTTTACTTTCAGTAAATGAGCATTTTTTTGCGACAAGCAACGCCGAATCAGCTAGTTATGAACAAGATCTAACTTGGTATTAATTCGGAGATATCTCCGACAGATATAACCCAAAGCTGATGAATAGCTCTAGTTGCCGCGACGTGTAAAGCACGCCTCGCATCGTTTTTTACAGGATAATGTGAGGGGCTGGCATCAGGAATGACTACGTAATCAAATTCAAGGCCTTTTACTTGAGATACCTCTACCACATCAACTCCAGGCTTAAAATCAAACTCCCCATCAACAACCAATCGAACTTTTGGTACATCAGTTAATAATTTGTAGACTCTCTTTGAAGATTCAAAATTTCGCGTAATCACTGCAACACTGGCCAAAGGTTCACGTGCCATCAACTCACTAAGAGTATCTGACAACGTAACCATCATATGTCCCTCGTTTGGAAAGCGTGACACGGTCACTGGTGCGCCTTCTTTATTCGAGAGTGGCATCGATCGAGGCGCTATCGGACCTAAAACTTTATGTGCAAATTCTGCCACAGGCTTGGGGGAACGATAGGTTGTCGTCAAATGTTGGGCTTGCACTTTTGCAACGCCGATATGTTCCAAGATTGCCTCCCAAGACTCGAAGCTTGTCGAGGGATCAATCTGCTGAGCGCTATCGCCAGCAATGGTAACACTACCATCTTTTGTCAAGGATGCGCCCAATGCATAAAGCTCAATTGGCGCGAGGTCCTGCGCCTCATCGATGACCAAGTGACTAAATTGATGCAGGCCCTCTTCATCACCTTTTTTAAGGCCAAGTTTCAATCGACGCAATTCGTACAGAATCGGAAAATCTTCTGCATCGATCGTTTGTGCGACATCATCCACAAACTCGTCCGCAAGACTGCCGCCATCCACAGTCTCAAGTTGTTCAAGCTCCACACCTTGAAAACGTTTAGATGCTGCATCTGCAACTTGTTCAACTGTATGTCTATAGACTTCGTCAACTACGGAAGGCTTAAACGCCCCGCCAGACAACTCAACCACCCGATTTAAAAATTGCTTCCCTAGAAAAAAATCAACACGATCTTTTGAGAGGTCTAGAAGTCGTTTTTCAATATCGCGAAACACGCCTTCAATTCGCTTAAATCGAGTGCCATGGGCATCAATTCCAGAGGAAATCTGCCGTTTCACTTTATGCAATCGCTCCACAACCGATATCGTTTTATTTAACAATAACGAATCAATGTCTGAGGTTATACCAGGCAACTCGTGATGAATCTTTTTCAATAAATCATTTGCCTGGGCTTCAATAAACTCTCGAAGAGCAATTCGCAGAGCTGGATGCCTTTTGAAAGATGTAACAATTCCTGGAGGACTCTCACAAAGTTTGCGAGGAAGTTTACGAATCAGTTGATAGACGCGTTCCATAAAAAACTTATCAAAACTCCCCACCAAAACCCTGTGTAGACCTATACTATCCAGAAGCTTTCGACTCAAACGAACGAGGCCCTCATCTGGCACTATGACTGCCATCTTATGTTGAGCAAATCGATTACGATCTCGATAGTTTAAAGTAGCTAGTCGATGGAGTGCCACCGTCGTTTTACCACAGCCGGCGCCACCCAGGACTAAAACGGGATCGTCTTCATGAGACGATAAAACGGAATATTGATTCTGATCAAGCAGTGCAGAAACTTCTGGCGACGGCTTTCCACTTTGTCCCGTGCCAAAAGCGAAATCTCTTTTTGCCGAGCCGCTGCCACCTGACAACGAAGCGGATGTTAAGGCCCCCTCGATCTCCCAAACACTTTGGCCGTCGGCTCTTCGATAGGTCTTTTCTGGGGTACCCACATAAACTAAAAATCCGTCCTTGATCGTAAGAAGATACCTTTTTCGAACAACACCTAGGGCCAAACGACCGGGTAACTCTTGTTCGTATTCCTCACCTTGTCGAAAATTAAAAAAAACCGCAGCTATTGGAGCATTTCGCCAATCGTTGATTGGCGCTTCTGCAACATCCAAAAAAGTTTGAAAACCGAGTAAATAGTCCCTAATTTTCCCTTTTTCTTCCAATTGCATGTGAGCAAAATATGGGGATCGGCTATTTGGTAAATCATCATGATGAGCTTGCTCAAGCAATGCTCTTTGACTATTCATTTGATCAAAGATCGCTGGTAGGTCTTCAGCACGAGCCGACCTGGCCTGCTCTCGCAACTCATCCAACCGATCTCCGTAGGCTGAAAAATCGAGTCGGGACGATAGCCTTGCCTTTTTTAGACCCGCTTCAATCAAAGACAACAGCCTTTCTTCTTCCTCCAAAATCATTCGATCTGATTCGGTCAGGTTTTGAAAAAAATCAACTGTAAGTTTTTGATCATTCAAGGTCTAATGCCCTTCAAAATCTACAATCCAATTTAAGGGATAATGCGCAAGTTTTTTATGGCCGCCAAGCTCTGGAAGATTGACAACAAACGAACAACCGATGACCTTACCACCCATCTTTTCAACGAGGCATGCTGCCGCTTCTGCTGTGCCACCAGTAGCTAGTAGGTCGTCCACAATCAAACATCGCTCGCCAGGTTTGATAGCATCTACATGAATTTCTAAAGTATCCTGCCCATATTCCAAATCATAGGTGTGCTGAATGGTCTTGCCTGGAAGTTTGCCTTTCTTTCGCGCTAATACCAGTCCTGACTCCAGACCTTTTGCCACCAAAGTACCAAAAATAAAGCCTCGACTTTCAATGCCTATGATCTTGTCAGGCCTAAGTACCCTTGCCTGCTCACACATAATCTCACCAGTTCGCGTCAATCCAGAATGATCCAAAATAAGTGTGGTCACGTCGCGAAACATAATTCCTTTCTTTGGAAAATCAGGAATCGTGCGAATGAGTGCTGCAATTCGATCTCGATCAGATTTCATGCTTAAAATATCCTCCAACGTCACTCGTAAATGAGTTTAAAAAGCCGCGTTTGATAAAAATCATCTGTCGAAAGATTACCAGCATATCCATTGATTCGTAACCTTAACTTTACAGTTTTGGTAGAATTTAACTGACGAAATCCAATTTTTATTTAATTCAAATGAAGACTATTGCCCTGCCCCCACTCTAGTGTTAATCTTGCCAAAATTTGAATCAATTCCGGGAGAATTAGAGATGAAATATCAAATCATCATGGCTGCAGGGCTACACTTGGTATTAAACAGATCTCACGCAT
>JAPLFV010000154.1 GCA_026390495.1 Pseudomonadota bacterium
TCTTTCACAAGTATAGTTTCTTTTGGGTCAGTTCCTTGCCATGTCGTCTTTTGGCTGGCGTAAACAGTCTCAGCATAGTAAAAAAAATCCTTAGTTCTAGTTCTACCAGCGGTGAAATTCTTTCCTGGGCCAATGGTAAAGAACCCTTTACTCTCTTGTTTCCCTGCTAAATTGGTCAGTCTATATGCCAACAGAATATCGCCTTTCTTGACGCAACCATTCTGAAGTACGAGAGTCCAATAGTCAACATTTGCAAAGCCAGGATCATCAGCTCGACAAGATAAATTCAAAAAATTGGTAAGCCCGATGACTATGTCCGAAACATTCAGAGCTGGCAAATGACTTTGCTCTATGCGATCTAAAAATCGAGCTTTTAGTAGGGCCTTAAATTGATCCCTCATTGGGCCTAAGAGACAGCCTGTTGCATGTGCTGTCAGTACCTTTAAGGGCTCTTTCATAGACTCAATATCTGTTTTACTGGCTGTGACAGACAGGGATTCAAGAGTTGATTTATCGATTGACGGAGTGGATTCATACAGCGCTTTTACTAATATACTATAAGCAACCTCTCCAGGCTGAAAGTTGGCAGAGCCAATTGCTACCGCTTCATCTGTACGGTCTTCCATGTTTGTAAAAGGCTTCAAATTCCAAAACTCAGGTATCGTCGCGGCCGCCTCTATCACACTGTCGGCATCAGTTTGAATATCTTCAATACAATCCAAATCTTTGACATACCAAAAACCCTTTCTGGGCCACCAAGTATCCCTCACAATCCCAACATTTATATTTTTGGATTCGTCATTCAATTTTCCCATCAATATCTGAACACATTCTGGACTCGTAGGCTTTCCACCCTTAGTTTCATGCTGTAGCATTACAATAGGGCAAACTAGTTTATCATCTGCAGAAAAAATATTGTCGCTCAGAAAGTCGATCCATCGCCGTCCTTTTTCAGACTTTTTCGTGCAGGAGTTTGCAAGCCGAAGCTTGACCATCCAAGGAAAATCATTGAGCTGTCTTTCAACCAATACTTTAGAGCCATACATTTCATTGTAGGCCGGATGCTGACTCACATAAAATCCAGAGCGCCAAGTGCCGCCATATTTGCCGCCGACAGATGGTATGTTGTTCCAAAATTTTGCGAGCTCTTCCTTGGATGTATACTTACTCAGGTATTGATAGGCACCAATATGGTAAACTTCTGTTGGAGGTTGGTTTTCGATCATGGGCACCGTATCAAGTAAGCCTGAGTTTGTTGACTTTGATTTACATCCCCAAATGGAGAGACTCAAATAGCTCAAGATGCCAATGACAAATCCAATTTTTATATGTTTGGCTCTTATAGGCACGATAACTCCCAGATTCTAGGCGAAAGAATATCCTCTCATATTATACCTGCTATGCCACTTCAGATCAAAATTGACGCACCAATAAAAAAGCAAAAATTTACAGGCCTTCTTTGAAAAAAGCCATGGACACGAAATCTATTCAACAAAAGGAGCAATATTTAGCATTATGGAAAAACTTTAGAGACAACCCTAAAATTGTTTTGGTCTACAACATAGATTTTACCACTATGAACGAACACTCCAGTGGGATTATTTAAGGAGGTTGATGAAAGTCCTCCATTATTAATCAGATTCGATATTAAATCTGGTTGCCCTAAGACTGAGTTTGCAGCCTCTCCATTTGACGTGGGGATTGCATTCCAGATTAAAACACGGTGATTCTTAGTGTCGGCGACATACAATTTTGTTCCATCACTAAAAACACCTTGTGGAAAACTAAGGGTGTTGGCAGCAGGTGATCCGCTTCTATTTGATGAGTTCTGAATCGCGTCAGCTTGACCAACAACGAAATTGGAAGCGATACCACTAGTGTTCGGAATTGAGTTGAAAATCAAAACTCTGCTATTATAGGTGTCCGCGACAAATAGTTTAGTTCCATCACAGAATACACCCATAGGGTAGTTTAGGGAGCTACCACTAATGCCACCAGCATTTGCGCTGCCTGAAGTGAAATTTGTCTGGCCAAGAGAGGTATGGAGCCGCTTCCTTGTCGCTAGGGAGCCGTCATCAACTCATCGGACAACTTAACAATCGCATCAACACTACAAAGATCTTCGGTTTTTTCAGCAATACTGATCGTCCAAAGATTGGCATTTCGGTGATTTCGAGACGCATGATCTCTTAACTCAGATATGACTGCTGACTCACCTTTACTTCGTGTTTTAATAATCTCTTTTTCTGTTCCTTCGAGTTTATCATGACCTGAATGACTTTGATTTGGTAGCGCTCGATTGAAAATCACTCCGTCGAGGCTATATTGAAGCTCGTTTAACTGATCAACCAAATGTTGAGCACTGCGAACAGAGGCTCGCGTTGGCACAACGACAATGATAAAACTGCTACTCGGACGTTTTAGAATCTCAATGACTCTCTCGCCACTTTTGTGAAATCCCTCGATCACTTCCTGCATTAATAATATAAACTCACCAAATTTCTTCAATGCACCAAACCCGGTCACAGATGTTACTCCACCAAGTAACTTTTCACTCATGGTTGCAATGCCGCTCAAACCCAATCGACCTGCGAATACAACAGGCTTTAAGATTTTGGACATCACTTTGCCCTCCAAAAATCCAGCCAATACGTTTGGACGACCCAGAAAATCTAAGGCATGTGTATCTGGAGGCGTATCAAGAATAACCAAATCCATCGACGGATCATCGACCAGTTCTTGCAATCGGGCCAATGCCATATATTCCAACGGGCCACTAAGATTAGTAGAGGCTGCAATATACATCGGATCCTTTAATATTTTTTCGGCGATTCGCTCGCTAGGAGCATGTTTACGTACCATATTGTCAAAAACTATTTTTTGGTCCAGCATAGCGGCTCTTAAACTCCCCCCAGCCTCACTTGCACCAGGAATATGAACCACAGATAACTCATGACCAAGACGAATTCCCAAAGCATCAGCCAGTCGTTTCGCAGGATCAATACTCAATAATCCTACTTTACGTCCAGCCCTGGCTGCAGCTACCGCTAAAGCCACGGATGAAGTCGTCTTACCGACTCCACCCGATCCAATCATAACAATAACCCTCTGACTGCCAAGCATTTGAGCAACCTTTGATGAGCTCAATGACGAAGGATTTATAGTCATTTTAAAGGCCTCCCTGAAAATTTCAGCAATGTCTCCACCAATTCTTCGGAAACCGGCTCTTCAATAAACCCCACATCTGGAACTTCAAAATGATTGATTTGCTTGCATCCGTCAGATTCTGAAAACATCCGCCATTTTTGCATTGCCGACTTTTGCATGGCAAGCCTTCTGGCCAAAAAATCTGAATCAAATGCTTTTCCACTATCATGAAGCACACGATTAAAAACAACCGATATTAGTTTTGCCGGCGATCTTTTATCAATTTGAGGAATAAAATCGATCATCTCCGAAACAACTAAATCCTCAGGAACTCCAACAAGAACGACTCCAACTCTGGCTTGATCAGCCAAAAAATTCCGAACACTTTCTGTTTCCTTAGAAATGGGGCCACTTAGTCCCGACTCAAGAACCGCAGTTGGAGTGGTCATCAAACTCAAAAAATGCCCAGATGCAAAGCTATCAACAATGACCAAATCTGGCTTCTCAGGTGCAAGGTTCAACATATAGTACAAACGCCCAAGCATCATTAATTCGCCGAATCCGGGAATTGCCCCGAAAAAACTATGAACGACTTTATTGCTTGCTAAAGTTTCAAACAACGATCCTCTTTTCAAATGTTTCACAACAAAGTCACGAAAGTTTCCGCCGGTTGTAAAATTTGCGACACTCAATGACTTGTTGACGTCTACAAACTCATGATTCACATTTTGAACACCGAACAGCGCACCCAAATGATCTTTTGCAGCTTTTTGAACAACTTGAACTTTGAGTCCTTGTTTACTTGCTCTCAATGCTAGCGCAGAAGTCAGAAGACTTTTACCGATGCCACCTTTGCCGGTTAAAAAAATAAGTTGTCGGTTACCAATATCGAAATCTTTCATGACAATCTGTATCTTCCAGTCGTTCTGAAAATTTATATCAAGCAGGTCTCGCTAAAGGGGGATTAGGTGCATCCTTTTCGTCTTGACCTTGTTCGCTTTGCGCCTCATCAAATTTGCGCGTCACCGCTAGATAATATCTCGGAAGTTCATTACGCGCCATGGCCGTTTCCAAATATTTTTTAGTCGCTGAAATGGACTCCCTGACCGAGGACCCAGCCACAGAGCGACGATTGGTATAGGCGTCCTCTGCATGATTTTTAAGTTTACTTGTATCAAAGCTAAGCAAATACAAGCCTTCATCACTAAAGTTAGCTCTGACTTCCCAATAGCGTACATCTCTTCCATCCCTCAGTTGCACTGCAACTTGGTTAAACGCCTCTACTTTGTTTTCTGTAGCGACCACCAATGGACGCGCACCTCCAAAATGTCCGGAGGTTACGATAGACTTGGAGCGATCAAAAATTGAGAATGCAAAGAGAATTTCATCCATTTGCCCTGTCAACTCCGTTTTCGAGAACAAGCCTCCCAATTCGGCTCGCAATTCTCCGACCTCAATAGCATTTTTGCCAGTCATCACGCTTAACTCTCTAACTGCAAAAAGTTGACGGAAAACTTGGGCACTGAAGTGATCTCTTGCCTTTGACTCGCCGCGAATACAACAATAGGCAACGACGTAGTGATCTTGCCCCCAAGATAGTCCAAGATACCAGCTAGCCTCTCGACCAGTTCTCATCTGCCCAACAAATCGTATCTCAAGCCAATCACATGCTTCAGCATACATGGCTCCATGAGTATGAGGTATAATTCCTTGACCACTTCGTTTCGCAAATATCACATCTCTAGAAACCTTGGAGGCAATGAGCGATCCTAAATGGACACCGAAGAGATCCAATTCTCTTCTCGTTGAATTTAGGTCCGAAGCATACTGAGCTCCTAGCTCTTCGATCAAGATCACAGCAACAGTTTCACCTGATGACCGCACAGGCACAATTGCAAACATACCGCTGACGTCTCGCGCGCCTGCGACTCCTGACCTTTGCGAGTTTGGTACATCCCCCTGCATCGATAAAATAGCCCCTTCATGAACCGCCATGATGGGATCCAGTACCTCCGTGGCATCTGCCGAAAACTTATCGCGATTTGTGGGCTCCACCATGGTCGATTTCATCGATTCATCCATTTGACCAAAATCTGTTCGACTCCTAGCTAAGGTGGATTCCAAGCCAACCTCGTGAAGCCATGCCGCATGATATAAATGCATCGTCAAAGTCGATCTCAAATTGAAATAAAGCGACAACGTATCGTGAATCCTCTGAACATCGCTAGGCGGTGTCTCTGGGTATAGGCATCTGGCTTGATCATCAACGCTTGCCATAAACATAATGACTCGACCAGGATGATGCTTCGCCAAAATAGCCATCGCTGCCGGCAAGCAATCCTCTAAATTGCTATCCAGATCAATCTCACGTGAAACAAGCTCCAAAATCTCAGTTGCAATGACAGGCAAAGCATCTGCAATACTAGAGCTAGAATTTGCTTGCTTAACACCTTGAGCAACGGAGTCTTTAACCAGGCCGACTTTTCTCTTTTCGGCGGACTTGATGATCCATGAAGTCAATCCGTCCATTTGATTTCTATTGGAGTGCATATGGGCACGACGCAAGTAATCCTTTTTCTGAGACTGTCCATGATCGACCAGATAGAGCCCTAGCCACATATAGCAAAGGGTTTGAACAAGATTATTTCCGGACTCCTTTGCACTCCTAAGAGCAGCATCATAGTTTCGGCTCACCTCACCCTTACCCAACAACTCGTTTGTTCGCGCCCACAACAAATGCTGAATGGTACGTCTATGTCTAAATGAAATGATTCCACGACCATGTACAACTTGCAATAATGAAGACATCTCGGTGTTTTTCATCAATTGACGACCGTACTCCTGCTCGAACAAAATAGGATAAGTGCAAATGAAGAGGCCGACAAAATCCTCTTGCCAATGACTTAAACCTTCCCTGCGGTTGCCTGCGCCGACCCAATGTTTTATGACATTGTCAAAAGCAGCCCTTGCTGGATCAGTCTCACCTCTTGCAAACGTCAGCATTGCCATAACAATCTGACTAAAGATATCGTCTAAACGAGCAGAAACTTCCTCTCGCCTTCGCATAAATCTCGTTCCATCATCAACTATCTTATTTCGACGACCTTGGAGCAAAGAAGAATAGAGCGTCAACGCGATAGAAACCTGACTATTCCAGTTTCTTGTTTGAACCGTATCAGGCATGAGACTACCCAATGACACAACACCGTGGAAATTGCATTTTAAAAGTTCTCGGTATTGCTTAAATGTAATGATAGTTGCAAATGCAAGCCGATCTTCTCGTGGAGAGAGGTTGATCCAGGCAGCTCGAATATTGTCGCTAATATCCTCATGACGGCCTTTGATATAATCAACGCTTTCTGCCCGACGCAATAGTGTGTAGCCATATGCTCGTTCAAACTTAGCCCTTCTGGCAATCTCGGCGCACAAGTCAAACAGTCTATAAGCTGACTTTACGCCACCCAAAGACGCCAACATAGCCGCCCTATCAGCAACCAATTTAATGGCCGTTGAAATGGGTGCCTTGCCCAATACTAATTCTTTAAGCCCCAAATCCAACGCGATATAAGATGTTTTCTCATCATTGCGTCGATGTAAGATTGACGCCAGATGGTATAACTTAGCACTAGGATACATGCGTTCCGTTCGCTCACCGTGTTTTGTATATGATTTAAACGACCCTCGAAGTCCTTTTACAAGTCTATTTTCTCGCCTAAAATCAAGCATATCCCAAGTGACCCAAAACCAAGAAATCGCGAGATTTAACGTGGTCGCTGCTGGCAAAGGACGTCCCAATCGACGCAAGACTCCATGCATCAAATTAAGTGCATCGGTAATAAGTCCACCGACCATTTGAAATCCGACCGTCCGAGCTGCAATCGCAGTCTTTCGTTCAATCGACATGGGCATCGTCATCAACTCTTTGTATCGTGAAAGTGCCAATCCATATTTCTTTTGTGATGCATACACGTCGGCAATGCGTTCGACGATCGAAACCTTTAAATCAGCTTGAGTGAAGCGATCGGACCACTTACTCAATATCGACAATGCTAATTCGTAGAATTTCTCTGCAGCCTGCGGGCTACTTGTCTTTCTTGCGGTGTCACCTGATTGAACATTATAGCTTAGTCGCAATGTATCCAAAGAAAAATCTGGATTTTGATCGTTTGCAGAGATATTTAAATGATGCGTTATTGCAAATAGTTGAGCCTCTTTTGGTTTTGAAACCAATTCTCTCAGACATTCTGCCATCAACCTATGAAGTTGGCGCACCTCAAACTCGTCCATCAATGAATAGACAGCATCGCGAACTTTAATATGGGAGAATGAAAATGCCTTACCCAAGTGGCTCATGGCTGCATCTTCACTGCTCCTAACAATCAAACCTTCGTCCAGAGCCTTCTCCATGACTTTCAAAACTTTGGCACCAGGATTTCGATCACCTAACAAAAGCATTTCATAATAGAAAGTTTGACCTGCGACTGCGGCAACCTTTAGGATCGCCTGCTCATCTTCTCTGTAATCTGCGACCCGCCCCAATGCAATATCAATGGCATGCAGATTTATAGGAGTTCTCTTCAAACTATCTACGTCATATTCCCATTGTAAATTGCGGCCACCTAGGCGAATAACATCCATGGACACAAGCCTGCGAACAATCTCCACGGCGAGCATTGGCACACCACGACTTCTCGTATGGACAAACTCAACGAAGTCTTTTGGCATCCGATCACTTTCTCGCAAAACAACTTTGCAAAGATTTGCCACATCTTCCATTGACAAAACGTCCAAGGAGATTTCAGAAAATCGTCGTCTCAACTGTCTAAACTTTTCAATAAACAGCCTAAATCGGGACGTTAACTTTGTACTATCTACCTGATAGGTTAGTACCAAGTGAAATTTTAGCGAGTTCGCATTAGAGAAAAACTGATCGACAAGCTCAAGACTTTTGTCATCTGCCCAATGTAAATCGTCAAATATAAATACTAATGGTTGATTTTCAGGGACTAGACATCTAACGAAATCGCTAAATGCCTTTGCAAACCTAGTAAAATTATCGTCGGTCACTTTTGTAGGGACATCTGCATTGGTCAAATCACCAAGAAATGGCCGCAACCCAGGAACAATTGTTGCAACAAGGTGCGCATCAGAACCTACAACGGTTCTTATTTTTTTAGCTAATTCATCGGCCTCTATACCGCCAGATTTGATGGTTCTCATCAAAATTTCGTTAAATGCGTTTGCGAGCGCGTTAAAAGGAAGAGTGTTTTCATGCTGAGTGAATAACCCTTGAATAAATTTGATTTTGGCTTGAGTCAGTTCTGATTTTAACTCTGACAACAACCGGGTTTTTCCGACTCCAGATATACCTGAAATGACTGTCATCCGACTGCGGCCAGAAGGAGCATTTACTTTTTCGTACTCATCCTTCAGAATCTTGACATCCTTCTCGCGGCCTACCATTGGAAGCTGAGCGGAAACGGCAAACAGCCGATCTTTCAAACCCAGAGTCCAAACAGGCATGCGTCGAGCGTATTGGTCATAAAGCATTTTCGCCCGCAAGAGATCTGCTTGAAGGGCAAACGCAGTTTGATAGCGATCCTCTGCACGTTTTGCTAAAAGTTTATGAACTATTAAAGCCACAGCATTTGGAACGTCCGGCCTTAAGTTAATCAATTGTTGAGGTTCATCATTTTGATGGGCCTTTTCAAGCGCATCTCGACTGCTTCCGTGAAAAGGAGGATGGCCTGTTAAAATCTCATAAAGTACGCACCCCAACGAGTACAAGTCAACTCTGTGATCAACGGGACCAAAAGAATTATTCACAATTTCCGGTGCCATGTATAAGGGAGTTCCAGCTTTTTCTTCCCCCGAAGAGGTGGATGAATCCCCATTGATATTGACTTGAATGGCTTCTGCCAACCTCGCTACTCCAAAATCCAAGACCTTTACATGAACACCATGATCATCCCCACCAGACTGAGTCACAATGATGTTATGAGGCTTGATATCACGATGAATAATATTTTTACCGTGAGTATAATCTAGTGCATCCACGACTTGGAGGCCCACCTGGAAGAAGAAAGGCAACTCTTTGCGGCCATCGCGTTCGAGGCTATCTCTTAAATTCGATCCACGTGCATATTCCATGACAATGTAATAACCAGAGTTAGAACTCTCCTCATTGTCGCTTTCGAAAATACCCAATTCGTGAAAAGAGATGATATTTTGATGATGCAATTGACTCATCAACGCCGCTTCTTTTTGAAACCGGAGCAAATCATTGGGACCCAGCTTTCGATTTCTTTGAATGATCTTTATAGCAACTTCACGAGACGGATCCTCAAATGGAAACGCACGATGCACTTCTCCCATTGCACCGCGACCCAGTTCGCCGGTAATACAATAGCGATCGGTTAATCGAACACTGGCAGTTTTATAAACACCGTTTGCCATTCATCAATCTCATTCTCAGTGACGTCTTAAAGATCATCAGAAGATTTATTTCTTCCCTAACCTTCATCGGACTCCTAGCAGTTTCAGACACTTGCGTATCGGTTCATCGGACAAAAGCCTGAAACAGATCAATATGAGCTTGCCCCTTTACCGGACCAAAGAAAGGCTGTAACATAATAAAAGCACAAAGGAATTTAACGCTTCTGTAATTTCGAATTGTGCACCACTCCAATTAAAATTGAGGCCATAAGAATGACGACCCGACCTGCGACCACTCCCATCCTTTCGGAATTTCATGCTAAATCCGCCGACGGAATTCGCCACTGTAAAATTGTTGGTACACTCGGTCCAGCTTCATCAAATGAAAAGACGTTGAGAGAGTTGATTCTCGCGGGACTTAATATTGCTAGACTTAATTTCAGTCACGGAGACTATGAAACCCATAAAAAAAATATCGACATGATTCGACAGCTATCTATTGAAACAGGCCGTACGGTCTCGATCCTTCAAGATTTGCAAGGTCCAAAGATTCGCGCAGGAAAGTTGCTCAATGGCGCCATTGAAATCAAAAAAGGCAGCCTCTACAATTTAGTTTTTGGAGTTGAACAAACTGATCCAGCGATTATTCCCATCGATTACAAAGACCTAGTCAAAGACGTTGCCGTAGGCCAACGAGTCATGATGGATGATGGAAATTTTATCCTTCGTATCGAAGATATAAAAGGCGAGGTCGTTTCTGTGCGGGTTGAAGAAGGCGGACTTTTAAAAAGCCGAAAAGGAGTGAACTTCCCTGACGCGAAGCTTTCCATTCCAGCAATGACAGAAAAAGATCAAAAAGACCTTATTTTTGGCATTAACAATGGTGTTGACTACGTGGCTCTTTCCTTTGTGCAAGATCCTGCAGATGTTGTGAGCCTCAAAAAAATCATTAAAGCGATGGGATCTGATATTCAAGTTGTTTCTAAGATAGAAAAACTATCTGCAATCGACGCCATCAATGAGATTGCCCAAGTTTCAGATGCATTGATGGTTGCCCGTGGCGATCTTGGTGTCGAAGGCGAAATCGAAAGAGTTCCCGCTTTTCAAAAAAGAATTTTGGCGGCCGCTGCCCGTCATGCAAAACCCGTAATCGTAGCCACACAAATGCTAGAGTCCATGATCGAAAACCCGCAGGCAACTCTTGCTGAAGTGGCAGATGTTGCGAACGGTGTGTTAGATGGAGCAGATTGCGTCATGCTTTCAGGCGAAGTTGCAAGTGGGAAATATCCAGTTGAATGCGTCAGAACGATGGACAATATCATTCGCGAAGTTGAACATTGGTCCTTCAAACGTCCAGAGCGTTATGACTCTTCCATGATAGAAGAAATCAGGACGTGGGAAGACCACGAAGCCATCGCACGTGCAGCATGCGAGGCCGCAGATTCGCTCAATGCAAAGGCGATTGTTGCGTTGACGCTTACAGGAAGCATCGTCCGCAGCATGGCTAAGTGGCGCCCAAAGACGCCTATCGTTGCAATTTCACCGCGACGTGAAGTCGTCCAACGGGTGGGACTTGTTTGGGGAGTCTACGCACTCCAAAATCATTTATTTTACAACACGGATGAGCTGTTGCATCAATTGCCAGAAATTTTGAAAGCTCAAAACATTGTTAAATCGGGAGATATCGTCGTTATCACCGCCGGTATTCCAATCAACCAGGTGCGTCCAACAAATATGGTGAAGATCAATCGAATTCCCTAGTCAATGAATTTCTTTTTTTAGAAGTTAGTCTCTATGTTAAGAAATGATAAATTTTTTATAAATCGGATTGAATATTTTTACTTTAGATGTTTCGCTTTGCTCAACATGACTTGGACAGCCGTCATTCTGAGCGAATCATCGTCATTCTGAGCGACAGCGAAGAATCTTAGATGTTTCGCTTTGCTCAACATGACTTGGACAGCCGTCATTCTGAGCGAATCACCGTCATATATGGACCCACCGGTAGAATCAAGAGATTAACTGCGTCAATTGCATTTAGGATTAGGTACTGGACTGTTGTCATATATCCGGCCTTTTAATGGGATTTGTTTCCCTGGCCCTAATGGAATTCGCTCTTTCGATCCCTAGCATTCTGGTGGCCTCTATAATTGGGCCAATGACCGTTACGGGTTGTTCGAAAGTTGGTCTGACCTTTCCTTGCCATTAATGCTGTTCGCCTCTTAGTTCCTTTGGTTAGTCGGCTATGACACCGAGTTCCTTTTGAAACAGACTTCTCTTTTGCAGGGGTGCCTTATGCGCCCTTGCAAATGGGAAGTCGTGGTTTGTATTTGTCATTAAACTCAGTTCCATTTCGAAGTAGCGCATATATTGTTCTGACATTTTTATGCGCCATCGCAACCGCAGCTTTATTCATGCCCACTCGCTCTTTAAGAGAAACAGCCCACTCCGATCGCTTATCTTTTTTCTTACCTGGATTCATCATGACGGCACGTCCGCCGTGAATAAGAAGTGTTCGTAAGTCCTTATTTCCTGCTTTACTAATACCAAGGGTTGTCACTTTACCACCAGTAGAATGCTGCTTTGGTGTTAGCCCCATCCACGCAGCTAACTGACGTGCGCTCTTAAACTCTCGAGCGTCTCCCACTTGAGATATAATAGCGGTTGCAGTAACTGGACCCACTCCAGGAATCGTCATGATACGCATACAACGCTCGTCAGCTTGAGCAGCACGCTCAAGCTGTTTATCAAATTCTGTCACGCGTTCATCAATCCCTCGAAGTCGAGACTGGAGCCCGACAAGAAGCTGTTTCATTTGAGGGGTAAGATCGTGCACTGATTCTTCGCCATCTCCTTCAATGCAGCATTCAATAAGTGCATCGCGTAGCGCAGCATGTCCTTTTGGAATAGCAATACCGTACTCCGCCAAAAGGCCTCGTGTCTGATTCATAAGTGCTGTACGAGTTTCCACTTCTAGCTGTCGGATCCGCCGAATGGACTGCAAGTCTTGCTGTCCAACAGTTTTAATGGGAACAAAATTCATATGCTCTCTTGTTCCTGCCTCCACGATCGCAGCTGCATCTGCGGCATCTGTCTTATGACGCTTTCGATAAGGCGTCACATACTGCGGAGCTATCAACTTAACCTCGTGCCCATACTTCTTTGCTTTTCTGGCCCAAAAATTTGATGAGCCACATGCTTCCATAAAAATCGTCGTCCTTTCCTCTTTCGCTAAGAATTCCAAAAACTTCTGTCTAGAAAGCTTTACAGATTTGATCATTCGACCAACCATGGTCGCCTTGTGAATTTGAAACGAAGCCTTTGCCAAATCAACCCCAATTACTGTATTCTGTTGCATGTGGATCCTCCGGTTTTTGAATAAGATTTGTTTTGCGACGCTTATTCTGGCACTTTTGATGCCGTTTGAAAACCGGTGGGTCCATTCCATTATTCTGAGCGACAGCGAAGAATCTTAGATGTTTCGCTTTGCTCAACATGACTTGGACAGCCGTCATTCTGAGCGAATCATCGTCATTCTGAGCGAAGCGAAGAATCTGAAAACTCCCCCCAATATGAACACAAAGATTTTTTCTATATACTTCCTTCCTGCAACGCCTAAAAAAGTTGGAGGGATTGTCGTTCGAAATTTTGGGTACTCAAAGGACATGCCAGTGATTGGTTTAAGAACAGTCACAGAGACCGCTTCGGTGGTCAATTACATCAATTACGAGTTTATCGCTGAAGAAGGAAGTGAATCCAATCCAAATGCAGGCTACGATTGCTCAAAAAAAGACGATCTAGCATGGTCTACATATTTCAATGCCGACAAATACAAATATGGTGATGCAAAAAATCTAAATAAGGAAATCGGATGTAAGTTGCCAGTTGAAGTTACAGCTGCCGCTAAGGACGATTCGAAATCTTCGAGAAAAGTGACTGAATCATGCAATTTACCTGGTGCCATGGGTATGCAATTTTGCAAAATTCCATTGGGAAGTTTTATGATGGGGTCACCAGAGAGTGAAAAAGACCGCGACCCTACGCCAGGAGAAGAAACTCAACGAAAAGTAACTTTCACAAAATGGTATTGTGATTTTAAGGATTTTAAGGAATGCGGAACCCTTGAAATGCTTGCTTCTGAGGTATCTAAAAACATGTGGCTTATCGTCACGACTGGTGAAAGCGAAGATCGGCAAGCAGGCCGCGCTCCGGTTTCAAACATTAGCTTTAGTCAAGTCCAAGAATTTTTTGTTAAATTAAACGAACGCTTTAGAGGTGACGGATACACTTATCGACTGCCATCGGAAGCTGAATGGGAATATGCTGCCCGAGCTGGCACAACAGAACGAGGATATTTGGGTTCAAATCTAGATGCATATAGGAAGCAAATTAATTGTAACTTCGGTTCACAGTTCAGTTCAGAGATTGAGGATGTCAATTTTAGAGATTCAAAAAACAAGTTTGGTCTAAAAAACGTTCTTGGTAATGTTTCAGAGTTCGTCGAGGACTTTCATATGACACTCCAATCAGATTTGATTGGAAAGGACCTATTGAACCCTAAGCCGAATGGACCTGGCCCCAGCCGGACACCCGGTTTTCGAGGTGGCTCTGCGGCTGATAGAATTGAAGATTGTCGATCGGCAGGTCGGTTTCTTTTGTCTAATATAAATTCAGCGGACCCTAATGTTGGATTTCGAATTGTGAGGACAAAAAAGTAAATTAAACCTGGGTTGTAGATACCAATCACACTCTCTCTAGTATGGTTTATAGGCTTGAAACCATTATAATGACCAAACGCTACCAAAGGCGTTGCTTTTATGGTCAAAAACCAATTGAATCAGCGTAACGAATGGAATTGTTGCTCTGATTCAACTCAGCATATTTTGCCTGTTTATAATTTGCTGAATTCTCGGCCAATATGCGTTGTTTTTAGTAATAGTTCCCACTAAAGTTTTCTTTCAATCTCCCGAAGGCCAAATACCTGAGGGGGAGTTTCTTTTATGTCGCAGAAACGCATACTTGCTTTTGTACGAAAAATGCAGACTCTACTTTTTTTGTGTTCGGCAATTTCTTGCAAGTCTGAATTTTCTGCAAAAATTCGTAACAATAAAACCAATCCTGCAACGGAGTCCAGTTGTTCTGTAGCTGCCAAGGCAAACAGTACGGATTGCTCAGAACCAAAAGTGAATTCTGTAAGTTCGCTGACTGCAAACGGCAGGTATGGTTCTGCTACCACGATTGAAGTCAGTTTAACCTTTTCGGAAAATGTGTTGGTGACTGGAATCCCTCAGTTGACTCTTGAAACAGGCAAGACTGACGCAGTCGTCAACTATTCAAGTGGTTCAGGATCCAAAGTATTGCTTTTTGCTTACAAGCCTTTGGTAGGCCATGTCACTGTTGATCTTGACTACGTCTCCATTTCATCTTTAGCGCTAAACTCAGGCACGATAAAGTCCTTGAAGGGTGTCAACGCAAATATTGGACTTCCGTCACCTGGTTCTCTTAACAGCCTAAGTGCAAATAAATCCATTGTCATTGACACAATTGCTCCCACCCTCACTGCGATATCAGCCCAAGGTACAGACATCAATACTCCGAGTTTACCGATTAAGTTTACGATTGGTGACTCAGAGTCTACCTTGGCTTGCACATCTGAATATCTCAGTATAGCAACTTCAAATGAAAGTTTAGTTTTGCCAGGAAGTGTCGTTTTTGCTGGAAACTATCCTGAATGCACAGCAGTGATTCCGCCCATAGAGTCTGCAACCGGCACGGTAGTGATTACGTTAACACTACGAGATGCTGCAGGATCAAGTGTTAGCGTTGATTTTAATTTTCAAATCAGGAATGCTTTTGCAATCGGGCAACCTCAGACGACGTCAAGGTTACAGATTGAAAATGGTTTATTCAATCCCCGTGCAGCTGCAATCGCTGGTGGCAAATTGTTTGTGGCGGACTCCTTTAATCACCGAGTTCTTGTCTACAAAAATGTTCCAACTACATCTGGGCAGGTTCCCACTTATGCCTTGGGGCAGCCAAACCTACAGTCTAATGAAGTTAACAATGGCGGCGTGTCTAGCTCCTCGATGCGGTTTCCAAGGGGTGTCTTTTCAGATGGGATTAGGCTGTTTGTGGCAGACTCTACCAACAATCGTGTTTTAGTATGGAACACTCTCCCAACAACGTCAGGTCAAGCCGCAGATTTTGCTCTTGGTCAACCAAGTTTAACGTCCGCCACTGCAAACAACGGAGGTGTGTCTGGATCTTCATTGTGGAATCCACATCTTGTCTATTCCGATGGAACGAAATTGTATGTAGTCGATAAGGATAATCATCGTGTTTTGGTGTGGACCTCGATGCCAACGACATCAGGTCAGTCCGCGAGCTTTGCCTTAGGGCAACCTGATTTAGTCTCTAACACACTATATAATGGTGGAGTTTCAGGTTCGACGATGGGTTCCCCGCAAGGTGTCTTTAGCGACGGAATCAGGTTGTTCGTCGCCGATGCTCACCGGGTCTTGGTTTGGAATAGTATACCCACTAGTTCGGGGCAAAGTGCTAGTTTTGCGTTAGGGCAAGCAAATTTAGCATCGAGTACAGGGAATAGCGGAGGAATTGGAGCCGGAACCATGTTCTCTCCATTTGGAATTTATAGCGACGGAACAAGACTTCTGGTGGCAGATGCTGGTAATCACCGCGTATTGGTTTGGAATACGCTGCCAACTGTTTCTGGACAAACTGCTGATTTGGTCCTGGGCCAGCCAAATTTTACATCGAATACTCTCAACAACGGAGGGGTAAGTGCATCAAGCCTAGTCTCTCCTTCGGGACTTTTTGTTTATGAAGGCAAAGTTTATTTATCGGATGTTAGTAACCATAGATTGCTAGTTTGGAATGCATTTCCAACAGTCTCAAGTCAGCCCGCAGATTTTGTATTAGGACAACCAAATTTCCTTTCCAATACTATAAACCACAGCGGTGATCTCAGTAAAACATTTGCTGAGTATTCAATTGGCGCATCCATGTCGCAGATTTATAGTGATGGAACACGCTTGTTTGTGGCTGACACTATGAGCAATCGAGTACTTGTTTGGAATTCGGTAGTGTCAATTTAATTGTGTAAATTTATTCGCCTCAATTAGCGGACTCATGTCTTTTCCAATAGGGCAACTCTTCCAACCTAGCTCCATTTTTAGAGCTACAAAACATAACAATCTATAAGCTGACTCTTCTCCTGCAAAGCTCCATTTTTAGAGCTACAAAACATAACAATCTATAAGCTGACTCTTCTCCTGCAAGTATCTCCATCGGCTTTGTACGGCGTTTAAACTCCTTATTTACTCTTTCAATCGTGTTTGTAGTTCTGATTGAGACCCAGTCTTCTTTAGGGAAGCTGTGATATGTAAGGCATTCTGCAATGACGTTTTCCAGGCATTTTACTGCTGACGGGATTGTATCTTTAAATGTTTCTTCGAACTGATTGTAAAACTTCATCGCACTTGATTTTGACTCTGCGTAAAAGATACTTCTGAGATGATCTACGACAGCCTTTTTTTGCACCCTTGGAACCTTGCAAATAACATTTCGACTCACATGAACTTGGCATCTTTGGACTTTTGCAGATTGAAATTCTTCCTTAAAAACAGTCATCAAACCAGGTAGCCCATCCATGATTCCGAGTTGTACCTTTGATGAATCTAACCCTCTATTTTTCAAATCCTTGAACACTTGCCTCCAGGTGGGGGCAGACTCTTTGTCACCTTGTTGGATAGCAAGAAATGTTTTTCGATTGTCTAAACCAACACCAATGACGACAAGCATCGGCAAAATTTCGATCTTTCTCTCAACTCGCATGTGAAAATTAACGCCATCGATATAAAGGTACTTCATTGGAAGCTCTGATAGGCTTCTACAGCGCCAGGCGTCTATTCCAGTCATCAACTCCTTATTTATTTTTGAAACCTCTCCATGCGAGATTTTACGACCCAATAGTCTTTTGGATACAAGTTCTATACCTCTGGTAGAAAGCCCTGACAGAAACATCAAGCAAGCATCGGTTGCAATGGCCGGTTCATATCGATCATATTTTTCAATGATTTTTGAACTGAACTCTCCTTTCCGGTCTCTTGGTACTTTGATTTTGACCTCGCCAATTCCCTTCGCAGTATAGGCCCTATCGTAATAGCCATTGCGATAATTTGAAGATGCAAGCTCTTGATGGGCATACTTTTGACGCCCAAGAAAATGCGTCAACTCCTCTTTTAACAAGCTGCTCAATGTCATTTCTGCCAAGCTTTTAAAATCAAACCTCATCAGGTCAAAAACTTTTCCTGGATTGTTTAAAAGGTCTTGAAATATAGCCTGAGATTCTGGAATACTAGCTTCTGCTTTAACGAGCATGGGTAACCTCCAATAAGTTGAATTTATTCACTTTTAGTAGTTGGAGTTTACCCTATTTTTTTGTCTAAAAATTCGGCAAAAGGTAATTTACACAAGATTCTTTACACTACCAGATCATGTGTGGTTCGTATTTGAAAGCGAAGTTGAACTAGTAACACAAAGCGACTACGGCGGCACGCGACTGCAATACAGAGTCGGATTAGGTATCCCGCCTAAGGATCCTCGCCGCTCCCAAATTTTCAATCTAGACATCGGTACTGGCGATCCAGTGACCCCGGGCCCCAAGAAAGAAAAGACACGCACCACTTTAGGTGAAGGAGATATCTCATGGCGCGTCTACCCCATTGAGACCATTATTGCTGAAAAGCTTCATCCTCTTGCGAAACTTGGCAGTGATAATTCCAGATCCAAAGATATTTTTGATCTGGCTTTTTACTTGCCAAACGCATCGTCAGAAATATTACGCAAAGCTATCGAAAAAACATTTACCTACCGTGGCGACGAGATCCCAAAAAGTTTTTCAGCTTTTCTTGAATCAATAGATAGAGGAATGCTTAGGCGGGGATGGAAAGCAGCAACAGCCAACATTCAGCCAACGCCTGACTTTGACAAAGCTTTCGACACCATCATTGCGCGCCTTCGTTCGCTGTCCATCTAAGACGAGTGGGTGGATGCTTTGGTGCATCGGGTTATCAGCGCCCGTCATCTGGTATTATAATGTTCAATCGCAATGCGTGTGTCGACGATGAGGTATTCCTCAAACTTTTTGATCTGATTTTTTAAATTTTTCCTGTCCATACGTCACTCCGTTGCACTGTTTGTCCTCCACAAAACTCCAGACCATCTAAGAATTTTTTCGGGGGAGGAGGCGTTGTTTTTGTCACCAAACCGGTGAAAACCGGTCGGATTTGAGACGCAACTCGGGGGGGGAGGCATTAAAAAAGTAACCAAAACTGAGGGTTTTGCCCCTCAACTTCGTCAATTCTGCCAGATTTTGGTTACCTTTTGGATGCCTAGGTCCCTAGAACCTCATAGAATGTTTGTGCCCGAATTCTTCTGTCAACGGGCCCATAAAATCTTTCGATCAGACGAGTTCAATGAGCGCAGAGGGGGGCGTCAGGCTTCAATTCGCAAATTACTGCCTTGAGTTGTGCTATTTCCGCGTCTTTTTCAGCTTTGAGCGCGGCATTCTCCGCTTCCACCTTCGCCGTGAGAGCGGCATTTGCAGCTTTTAGCTCTGCAATCTCGCGAGACTGGGAGCCAAACATGCTGTCGACGTAGGATTTTAATTCCTGGACGGCTTTGACTAGGTAGATTTGCAGGGAGCTTAGGTTCGTATCGAAATAGTCTTTGCCATGGATCTTGGTCTCGTGGACCATTTCAGGAAACACTTCGCGCAGCTCCTGAGCAATAAAACCATTGACCTTGCGGTTTCTCGTCTCCTCGTCATAGCCCGAAAGCTCATTGTAATAGAAGGACGAGGGTTTTAGAGCCAAGACTTTTTCTAAAATGCCGTCTGAGATTGGATTGATATCGCGCTTCAGGCGGCGGTCCGAGTAATTCGTAAAAGCAGTGTAACCATTGGCCCCAGGCTCGCCATTAACTGTGAGCTTATAGCCAGGGCTCGTAGTGCCAATCCCGACGTTGCCTCCGTCGTTGATTTGAAATACGGAACTACCATTGTCGAGTCCTGCGAAGATTGGTGCTGTCGTTCCCATGTTATCGGCAACTAAGGCGCCATGTATGGTGCGGCTCGTAATGTAAGCTGGAATACTTAGATCGCTTTCAGTTGTAGAAAGAGAGAAGTGTCCCCCAATTCCTTGAGAAATTGCGTTGCCGACACGACCAAAAACTCCCACCTGTCCACTTGGATTGCCGCCGTTTCGGCCGGCGATTCCCTGCACGCCAATAACATTGCCACCGGAAGTGACGGCAAATCCGCGGACCGCAGTCGCGGAAACGTTAGTTGAGGAGGCGTCCAATTTTGCAGTCGGACTCGTCGTCCCAATGCCGACGTTGCCGGCGCCGGTCACGACCATTTTTGGTGTGGTCGACGAAGTCAAAATAGTCTGAAGATAATTATTGATGGTCTCGCCGCCGCTGTAAGCAGCAGCTGTAGTTCCCAAGGAGGCTCGCGTGCAGCCTGTAAAGGTGGAACCTGATATGCCAGTATACGTGATTGCTTCTGAACCAATTAGAAGTGTCCCTGCAGATGGATAACCAGATGTTGCAGCACTCGCGGTGATAGTCGTAACAGAGTTGGTGTGAGCGCCGCTCACTGTGAGTAAAGTTGTTGGTGCTTTGCCGACACGAGAGCCGCCGGTAACTTCTAGTTTCTCAAAAGGAGTGGTTCCACCAATCCCAACGTTATCAGTTTTGACATACATTGCTGAATTTAAATTAATGGCAACAGTAGATCCTAAGTTCAAGATACCCGTGTTGGGTGTGTTCGTAATGTATGCGTTTGCAGCAGCAGCGTCAGTCTGAAAATTAATCCCAGTTGTATTGCCATTAGCAAATGGAACGAGGTTAATATTTGACTCGTTCGAAGCATTTCCTTTAATGCTCAAAAGAGCGCTAGGACTCGCCGTCCCAACCCCAATATTTCCATCATTTCTCACATACAGCAAAGACGTCGGCGTCGAGTTCATCACATTAAGAGCAGAAGTCGCACTCGTGGCTCCAGCTCCGGTAATTTCCAATTTCGCAGTTCCTGCTGCTGCACCAATGCCTATTTTGCCCGTGGTTGCGATATCACCCGAAGTTGAAACAGCAGTTGACCCCGCGATCGTTCCCGAGGTAATCGCAGCTCCCGAAACTTTTCCTGCCGTAGAAATCGTTGCCAGTTTGGTGTCATCGATGGCAGCAGAGGCTTTGATACTGGCGTTAGAAATATTTGAAATCGTGTTGCTATCGGCATCGATGGTTTTTGCGGTAAACGTTGCCGTCGAACCTGCGGTCACTCCCGACGCCACTCCAGCGGCAACGGTGCTATCGACATACTGCTTAGTCGCCGCGTGCAGAGCTGAGGTCGGATCTCCTGGCAAGGTTATCGCTCCCCCAGCAGTGATGCCGCCTGCGGTCATAGTGAGAAGAGACGAACTGTAATAACTACCGGGCGCGGCCGAATTGCCAGTCGTGCTCGCAGCCGTAAAGGTATCGGACATCGCGCCTTCGTGAATAAACGAAATGTATGCGGTCCCCGCTGTTGCACCAGCCACGCGGCGCAGTCTAAAAGTGGCGGTCGTCGTATTGACGTTGACGTCGACCGCAAAGTTATCAGTGCCTTCCTTGGATGCTGTAAGTGGCATCACTTCTTTCCATGCACCAGAAGTTTGGTCGTTCGATAATGGCAAAAAGTAAGTTTTCGCGGCGCCAAATCCCGACATCACCACTTTTAGGGTGACGGACGCCGACTTTGAAGCAAAGGCCAGCGACCCAAGAAGGATCGTATCGTCAGCGGTGGTGGAAAGGGCCCGCGTCAAAGCATAGGTGCGAAGATTAGACACTCGAAGGTTGCCGCTCACGTCAAGACTCGTAGCTGGCGACGCTGTGCCAAGGCCGAGGCGTTTATTGACGTCGTCCCAAAACAAGGTGGAGTTATCCTGGCTCAGGCCCGAGGCCGCAGCAAAAGGAATGGATCCTTGAGTAAGGCCAGTGAGGCCCGTTGCATCAATGGACGACGATGATGTGACCCACGACATATTACCGCTGTTGTCGGTGGTGAGGTAAGCCCCGGCAGTGGGTGCCACAGGTAGCGTATAGGTTAGATTTCCTGCCAGCGACGATGGTGCTTTTAGGCCAATACTAAATGCCGTTCCACCGGTAAATTTCACGGTCCCGGCAGGATCAACTGCCGTTAAAACCGTCCCCGAAGAATTTTTCCATTCCGTTAAGTTACCACTTTGTGCGGCGGCTCCCTTTACCGTAAGCGCTGTCGATGCCGCCGCGGGGGCTGTGGCGCCAAGAGTGGTAAACTGCGCCGCACTGGGCGTGGTGGCGCCGATGGCTCCAGGCGCTGCTAAATTTACGGCTGAATCAACAAGCGTTAACTCGCCTGAGCTATTCCAAGAAAACTTGGACTCGTCGACCGGGATTTTTCCAGCATAAGGCAGCATACTAATCAGCTGACGGTCGTAGGATTTGCCGTGGGTCACATCGGTGATTTGTAAATAAACCGACTGCACCACCGCCGGAAAGACCGTATGAAAATCCTGCGGATCAAGAGCCATGATGATTTGAAACACGCCGTCTTGTAAGGCGACGTTGCCCAGGCCGGCTGTAATTTCAAGAACCGGCGAAGTCGTAGTCGCCGAGTGAAAAAACGATACCTTGAGCGCCAGTGGTCCATCGAAGGGTTTACCGGTGTCATCCACCAGGCGTCCGGAGTAAGAAAAATCGTAGGTGGACGCTTGCGCGGCCAAACTTAACCCAAGCGCGATGATCATCACCGACGCGAATGTGAAACTTTTTGGATTCTTTAAAAGTTTACCGAACACCACGGGACACCCCTTCCTAAGGACCACGCTGAACTTACCTCATACATAAGACGTCGGCAGATAGTGTGGGTTTCTTGAGGGGGATTTTATTTCCTACTGGTTACTAAGCATAACTCCTCAGAAGCGTTGGCTTAACGGCAGCCTTTCGGATCCTTTTTGGAATAAGAGCTAAAGTTTCCAAAAAACAGACCGATTCCGTAAGGTAAGGAGGCATGAGCAGCAATGAAAATTCTTAAAGCCCTAGTCACTTTCGCTTTAGCTGCAGGCCTCATGCACTGCACAAAGGGCAATAACGATAGCCTTTCTAAGTCTAAACTTGAGGAAAAGCAAAAACAGGCTGCTAAAGCCCCACCAGAAGCCAAGAGCATTGAAGTGCCTGATTTATTTTCCAGCAGTAAAACCAACATCCAAACCCGGGGCGTTTTGACCCTGCGTCTTTCCGACACCTACATTGACGACATCACTGAACTTTCGTTATTCAACGACACGACCAAAGCAACTATCGTTGATCATCAGCCGATTTCTCTAGGCCTGGTTAGTGGGAGGCCCTCCTTTCAGATGACGCAGCAAGCGGCCGATGTCATCGTAAAAATTTACCCTGGCCTTCCCGCTACGAGGCAAAAGATGAAGTACGGGAATAATTCCTTGCGCCTGGTAACTGTAGCTGCCGACGAAGAGCGTTTCAGTTCACAGCGCATTCGTCTCATCGACTTTAAATATTTTAGCGCGGCCTATATGAGTGGTGGGGATGAAGAGGGTACCGAGAATCCAATGATCAGCGGCGGGTTCACACCCTTTGCTCAAGGTGTGTCGGCGGCGTCGGGTGGAGGAAGTTTTCTTTTTACCAATGCGGCGCATATTTTAACGCACTAAACTCACCATGATAGCCCAAGCCCCAAGCCGCCATAATTGACTTGGTAGTTCACATCCTTGCGTTCATCACCACTCGTAGCTGTCGAATGCCCGACATTGTCCTTAACTCCAGAGACGAGATTGGCTGTGCCGTTGGTAATCCGCGTCGCTTCTTGCATCATAAAGCCAACCAGATAAACGTGGGTCGATGCTCCAAACAATGAAACGTTTGGGCCATCCACCCGTGTTTCAAAGCCGGTCCGGTAGTTTTGTCCTGCCCCAGAATCGCTAGCCTTTAAAAAATTTGCAGTAAATTCCCTGCCGTGCCATAGCCGCGGTGTCAAAATGCCAAACCTGCGCGACAGACCCACATCTCCACCAATGCTTAACTGCCTGGTAAATCCTAACCCCTCCGCCCGAACCCCATCACTATCAACCAGAGGCAGGACGGACTCGTAGCGCCAATAGCCGATTTTTGGCGTTAGCTCCAAAGTCGCAATGGGGCCAAGGTCCCAAAGAAACGCCCGGCCAAGAAAGAGCCGCGTACTCTCCACATAAAAAGTCTTCTCTAAAAAATCCTCGGAAACCCGCGGCATATAATCAAAATAGACACGGATTTTTTTAAGAGCCGCATAGCGAGATTCAAACACTACGGCATACTGCGCGAGTCGTGGCAGAAGGAGTGTATCGCCTCCGGGCTCAAGGGATTTGGCGTAGCGAAGATCGACGCTCGCAGAAGCCAAGTTGCGAAGGTTTGGTAGATCGATGGAATATCTCTCGTCCTTTTGGGGGCGGGATTTTGACTTCAATGACTTTCTGGGCGACTGAGGAAGCGTTCTCACGTCCTTTTCTTGGACTGGAGGTGGCATAGAAGGTTGGGGTTGCAGTTGGACAGGCGCGGCTGGCGTTTCTAGCGGCGCTTCTTCTTTCGTACATTTTTCAAGCAAGGTTTTAGGGAAAACCAATGCGATGTCGGAACCAATTTCAATCTGCGACCAATCGACGACTTGGGGATTTCTTTCCTTGTTCTTTTTGACCCAGCCGTTCTTGCCGTATAGGTGAAAAGGAGAGGTCTTCGTACCAATGCCTTTTTCAAAAAGTAGCATGGAGAGGTTATCGCCTGACTTTATGACGTAGGGACAATGCAGCACAGAGGGCATGCGCTCAGCACCCGATGCCTCAAAGCCAGCCGCAAATAAAGCGATGGCCATGGGGACGGAAAAACGATTTTTGGCATGTCGTTGCAAAATACTTGACCCATCATTTTGAAGTTCACTCCATGGAAACATCGGTCGTTTAGGCACAAATCTTAACTTGGTAAAAACGCAATATAAGCATGAGACTTTCCGGCTCTGCAAAGCCCTTCCCTTTGGATCCCGTTTCGCGCAGTGTGCGCAATCTTCGGAAATCACTGGACTGATCTGCAAAATTGGCGCCACGCCCTCACCGCCCTTGTCTTCGCCTGACGGCGCTTTCGCGAAAGGGGGATTCGGACATGACACCATCCAAAGAAACTTCAAACGATTTCCGACTGTCGCTCAGCGTACGTATCGAGGCGCGAAACTGCCGCGCAATCCTAGTGCAGTCGCTCAGCGTCTTGGTTGGACTCGCAGCTCTGGCAATGCGAGTGGCGACCTGGTTCCAGCACTCTGTCCCATAGCCGAGGCCGCTCCCGAGCTTCGAGCTCGGGAGTTTTTCCATGGGCCAGGTTTATTGGGCGACAGACGAAGCAAGAAATTTAAGAAATTGATTCCGTGAGATTGGTTTTGGCAGAGCAATATTTTCCGCCACGCGATCGATGCCTTGATCGCCTTGTGCTCTATTAGAATGAATGCAGATGGATGCATTGACGCCGTTCTTCCTTATGCGCTCTATGGCGTCAAAACCGTTTCGGGTTGGGTCACCGAAGTCGACATCCATAACAATGACGTCGGGTCTGACCTCTGACGACAACTCAATAGCTGCGTAAGCGATCCATGAACCACATCTTTTCAATCCGATTTTGATCATTTAAAAGACCTCTTCGAAAAACATTTTTTGAAGGAGCCTTTGTATGCAACCTAGTGGATTTAAAATTTCAGATCGCGAATACTGGAAAGATCAGT
>JAPLFV010000329.1 GCA_026390495.1 Pseudomonadota bacterium
GTACGTGGGTTGAGCAATGAAAAATTCACTCCTGATCAAATCGCCAGTTTTATCAATTCTCGAGTTCCCACAGGTACTAAGCTAAAATACTGCAGTGCAGACGAAGTTTTAGAGCGAATATAGATTATTGAAATGGATGGTCTTAGGACCCGGTATGGGACATCTCAAACCGGTTTTTAATGTCTGTTGCCCTCTGTCAAAGACGGGTGTAGGAATGCCTCTATTGAAATTTGATTTTTCAGTGGATTAGGCCAAGGACCTTTGATGACTATGCATTTCAGCCGCTACCAAATGTTCGATTTGATAATCAATTTTTTTATTAAGATTGAGCAAAAATTCAAATCTCTTTTCAAAGTCAATATTCACTTTCTTGTATTATCAAGTCTAGTAATGGCTTGCTCACAGCAACAAGTTTCAAAATCTATTGGTACCTTAAAAATTATCGGTGGCAAGCCTGCTTTGGACGGCGAGCATGATGAAACCGTAGCAATCCTCAGAGATGGGAATATCGTCTGCTCTGGAACATTGATTGAAAAAAAGGTTGTCTTGACAGCAGGACATTGTCTTGAAAAGTTTTTAGCGTTGGCTCCAAATCAATTGGATTCATTGACGGTGGCTTTCACCAACGATATCGGCGATGCCTCTAAATCACGTTCTGCAAATGTGATCAGAGCAGAAATCCATCCACTTTTTTGGCAAGATCAATTGTCGTCTCTAGACCTTGCACTTCTTGAGATATCAGATGACTTTGATGTAAAGCCCGCAGACATACTTTTCGATCGAACGATTATTGGCTCCATGAACGACCTGAAAAAGTCCCTGGAAATCGTTGGCTTTGGCATCACTCATAATACCCAATCCAGTATGGACACAGGTTTTGGCGGCATCAAACACAAAGCGAGGACCATCCCCAGCGGAGTCAAAGGTGACGAGATCTTCATTGGAAATGAGATTAGCGATTCGTGCATCGGTGATAGTGGAGGCCCAGTATTTGCCAATTCAAACGGAAAAAAATTGCTCGCAGTAACATCTCGTGGTCCCTTTCCCTGCGCTAGAAAACACATACCAGGAATTTCTACGTTAGTCGTTGCCGGAGTTTGTTGGATCAATCAATTTACATCAGCAAACGACAAAGAGCTAACGCAGGCCTGCGCAAATGAATCCGAGGGATTCTTACCTTCTCAAAGTCTTCTTGAAAAGCTAGCTCAAGATCAATCGAATCTTCGACTTTCAGGCAAAAACCTGCGAGACATTACCTGGATGTCACAAGGTAAATTGCTTAAAAACGTTGATGTCTCATGGAACCGAATTGAAGATGCTTCCGTGTTTTTGACGTTACCTCATCTAGAAAACGTCGATATTAGAGGAAACCAACTTAAATCACTGGAGCCACTTGAACAGTTACAGTCAAGAGGAGTCAAGATTAACGGTTTTAAGAGCCAACAAATGACTATTGAAGAAACAGAATTCTCAAAAATTAGCGCTATGGGGCTCAATTCCGGAGTCGAACAGAGGGCAACTATTCTTGCCCTTAGGTCTGTATTGACGCCGGGTGCTACAAATCGACGAAGCCGCGATTTAGCGTCACGACTTCACCTTGATTTAACGAAACGCTCCTTAAAGAGCTTAAATCCGCTATTAAATTGGGAATCACTCGAGGTTTGAGATTTGCGAGAGAATGAGGGCATTAAAGACTTTTCACCACTACTTTCCTTACCTCGTCTAAGACTGCTGGGCATTTCAAGTTTAAATCTGAATTCCGATCAAAAGGCTCAACTGAAGCAGCTGCAAGAGCGTGGCGTTCAATTGATGACCGAATAGCACTGGTTCCCATGCATCCCATAGGATTTGACTCCCACTTCAGCCGATCTCGACGATTCTAGTTTTTAAAAGAGAACTTCTTTTTTTCCGATTTTGGCTAGATTTTTGTTAATTGTACTAAAGGGACGACTCCCAAAAAATCCACGATAGGCACTTAAAGGAGACGGATGAACAGATTCAATGATCCGATGTTTACTTGCGTTTATCAGCGCTTTCTTTTGAAGTGCATAACTACCCCAAAGGACAAAATTGATATCGGAGCACTCCCGATCTAACAAAGAGATCACTTGGTCCGTGAAAAATTCCCAACCTTTCTTTTGATGAATCCCTGGCATTCCATCTTCAACGGTCAAACAGGTGTTTAACAACAATATTCCCTGTTGCGCCCAATCTGATAAATTTCCACTTTGACGCACAATTCCAAGATCCGTATAGAGCTCCTTAAAAATATTTTTCAAACTAGGCGGTAACGGGACGCCATCAGGAACGCTAAAACATAATCCATGGGCTTGGCCGACACCATGATAGGGATCCTGTCCAAGTATAATTGTGTGTACTTTATTTAGTGGCGTCACCTGGAACGCATAAAACCATTCAGCGTAAGAAGGAAAAATAGGTGCATGACTATTCAACCTGCTTTGCAAATACTTTGTCAGAGACTGCATACGAGGCTCATGTAAGATCGGACTAAGGCATCTATACCAATCTGGGGACATTGTCGTTTGAGCTAATAGATTCAAATCAATCTGGATACTTTTCGCCATACCTATAACTTATCTAGAGCTAATAAATTCATTTTACAAATTTGGACTATCTTCTTATTCTGGAGTACGGAAGCTTAAACCCATACGCCCCTTCCTTCAATCGAAAAGGTCCCATCAGTAGCAGGGTCACTTGCAGTTTGCCTCAATGACCAAAAAAATGCTAAATACACCAACCCTTTATACTACCCACCAACCGCTTGGATACAAAGTGAGGCATATGACGCACAAGAGGTCGACCATTTTGATGCTAGCGCTGCTTGCCATAGTCTGCGTGGCCACATTGACTTGGGGACGAAACGTCGATGATCTATCATTTGATTTTTGGAGCCTTGATTTTGTGTTGGACCTGCGACTTCCTAGGCTTGTCACTGCAGCTGTATGTGGCGCGAGCGTTGCCCTCGCTGGGTGCCTCAGTCAGAATCTATTTAGAAACGTCCTTGCGTCTCCATCTATTTTAGGGACTGAAGCCGGGACCAGTTTTGCCATCGGCGTGATATTTTACTTTTGGGGTGCTTACCTGGATAGCCGATTGGTTATGGTAAGTGGTTTTTTGGGCGGGACAATTGTGACATTGTTCACCGTTCGCTTTGCCGCCAAAGATGATTCCATGACGAAATTACTCTTGGCAGGGTTTGCACTCAACGCTTTTCTGGGCAGCCTAACATCTCTCATATTGGGACAGCTTATGGAGTCTGGACAAGGCACCGATCTATACCGATGGCTCATGGGCTCATTTGTAGCTAAAGATTGGAACCAGTGTCTTGCGGTGTGTTCGACGTTTGCATTTGGATTGGTAGTTGTCCTCAGAATTGCAAGTCCTTTAGATTCCCTTTGGCTAGGTGACGATGTTGCAAAAATTAACGGACTACCCGTCCGCTTCATGCGAATGGCCAGCGTAGCAATTATATGCTTGTTAACGGCAGGAGCGATTGGAGTGGGCGGCGTATTGCCATTCGTTAGCCTCATCGTACCGCATTATATGCGCCTAAAACATGGTGGAAGCATGAGATCACTCGCAATGAATTGTTGCTTAGGAGGTGCGCTTCTAACAACAACAGCCGATTTGCTAGCGAAACATTCTTTCTATCCGGTCGAAACAAGTGTGGGAATTTTGACAACATTGATAGGCGCACCCTATTTTATTTGGCTGCTTATGAAGCGAGCGCAACTATGATTTCAATTAAAGACTTAGTTTTGGCTATTGACGGCAACCCTGTTTTGAAAAAGATCAATGCTCAATTTACAATTGGACAAATTTATGGAATTTGCGGACCAAATGGCGCAGGCAAATCATCATTATTGCGATGCCTTCTGGGGCTGCAAATACCAACCAATGGTGGTGTCTTTGTTGACAATCAACCTGTGGAAGCCCTCTCCGGCAGCGTCCTAAGAAATCAGTTCTGCTGGGTGCCAGACTCACAACCGATTCCGCCAGGATATTCAGTCGCAGATGTGATGTCTTGGGGTCAAATCTACTCGAAAAGACCCTCTGACCAAAATGAGTCCGCGATTCTCTCGTCCTTACAATCGATGGATCTGATCTCAAAGAAAAATGCAAAGGCCTCCAGTCTGAGTCAAGGTGAATTCAAGCGACTGCAAATTGCACGTGCATTGGCGTCGGAGGCCCAATTTTTAATTTTCGACGAACCGACAGCTCCTTTAGACTTATCTAATAGCAAAGCATTCGGTAATGCCCTTAAAGAGACAGTTGGTAACCAGAAAAAATCGGTAATTCTGACAAGTCATGACTTAAATTTCCTCCTTCGCTTTGCAGATCAAGTTTCAGTGATGAATCAAGGAGAATTGTTGGAAACCGACGTTCCATCCCGATTGTTTTTGTCAGAAAAATTCAGTAAGGCGTTTAAGATGTCCACTGAGATTTTAAACAGTCCGCACGGCAAAGTAATCCACAGTTGGTGAGATACTTCATTTAAATTTTTTTTATTCACCTAATGACATCACATCTTGGAAACTTCGTGACATTGATCAAATTGAAAGAAAACAGCTAACGCGGTGCAAACTCTATCGATCGACGCTATTACAGTTTGCAATTGAATCATAAATCCTAGTATCATTAAGCCACAAATATGTTTGTGAACTTTGAAGTATTGGTCCAGTAAGCAATAGGCACCATTGGTAGACCAGATATTTAGTAAACATCTTTTAGCAAATGTTGACAATTGATCTAATTCCAGTTTGAGCGAGTCTTACGTGATACAAAAGTTAAAAAATTATATCATTCCAAAAACTCATCAAAGCGGATTCAGGATTTCTGACAGTAAAGTCGGGACAAGTTATATTTTTGCGGCACAACAGCATGCTTGGCGTGAAGCTTCAGAAACTGCAAGACACTGTTGGATCGTTTTTCTCCTCTGCGGCCTTATTGGGTCAACAACATTATATTTTTTGGATTTGAAAGTATATGGATTTGACGTCTTTCAAATTGTATTTGCACTCATTGGCATCCTATTTCTCAATACAAAAAATGCTATAGAAATTTTATCGAGGCATAATTTTTCCGGCTGGCTGGTTTTTGCTCTAGTGGCCATATTTGGTCAACTTTCGTCCATTAACTTATCACTCTACAAGTCCGGAGAAATCAGTCTTACAGCAGGGACAGGTCTCATTTTGTTTTCGATCATCGGCTCCATTGTTAATCCTGGCCCTGGCATTTACATTAAAATACTTGCCGTTTTTGCGGTTACCGGATCTCTATTTGTTACAAGGCATTCCAAGTTTCAAGTTCCTTTTTCACTTTTGGTTTTGACAACGGTCATTTCAGGTCTCATTTGGAAGCACATTTTTTTATCTATAGTTAACACTTCCGCTCGATCAAGTTTAGCTATGAGAATCACCAAAGCTCCCGCAAATACGGCCGCGAGCCAAATGGATTCGAATGAAGATTTAGATAGATTTGCTATTTCTTCGCGAAAGACAGCGATCATCATTGTTAAATGGTCAAATTTTGCTAATGTTTCACATGACCTTCGCCCAAGTGATTTGGACAAGTTGTTAAAAATATATTTTGCTGCCGTTGATAAACTATTAATGGTCAATATTCCAAGCGGAGCTTGGTTCGCAGATGTCATCCAGCACGAAGTTCACATTTACATTTTCGAAGAGCCTACCGACGAACATCCTGCAGTCCTTGCATTTAAGTTTGCAAAGGATCTCCTCAAAGAAAAGAACAGTTCCGGTCAGTTTTCGTCTATGGGACACCTGGATATTGGGCTCGCATATGGATCAACTACGTCTGGAATTTTAGGCCCAAAAGCGTTCAAGAAAACCGCTGCAATAGGCACGTTATCGCAAGAAGCAATCTCTTCAAAAGCTCTTGGGGGAAGTATTCGCCAAGCATTTGGCGGAAGTGACAAAATTATTTTTGACTTTGAGGTTGCAAAGCATTTGGAAGATCAAAGTGGCATCCTATCACTAACACATAAAGATCTAAATCCTCAGTCTACTATTCCTGAAAAATTGGTTTACGTTTTTGACTTTGATTCCATGAAGGAGTCTAAATCGTGAACGAAAAGACTTCTACATCCTATTGGGAGCTTGAATCCACACTTCGAGATCAGTTTGTTCACCGAGAAGTCAGCCGCGAGATAAATTCTGTATTGTGGATTCAGATATTCGCAATTGTAGCGATCAATAGTTGCCTTACAGTCGCGGATGTCATTCTAGGCATTCCTGAGCTTCGATCCATAAATCTGTTTATCCGCGGATCTACGATTCTAGCTGCCGTAGTTATTTTTCCCATTCTTCGAGATAAACCGCTATTGCATCGCAATGCAATTTTTATGATTTGTCAAATCTTTGGCATTGGCTTTAGTTATTCAGTGCACCAAAAGCATGCTTTGAATTTACCTCTAAACGGCTACCTCAGTGAGTATATATTGATCATTCAAATGATGCTTATCATTGGTTTTTGTCCTTTTACTCAGAAAAAACATCTTTTATCGCTAGCTGGAATTTATTTGTTAGTCGTTCTTTGGGCCGTCAGTCCAGTCATTGCAACACATGCACTATTTGTTGTGTTAGCCGGGTGTTCATTCTACATTTCCGTGACCATTAGAGTCTTATATCTAAATTTTTTGGAGCGACTTCACGGTATCGACTATGATCTAAGGGCTCGTATGCTCCCTCCTATACTGGTCAGGAACACTCTCGACCGACCTAGAGGATTTCTAATCGACGCTGTCAAAATGAGTTCCACAGGTATTTTATGCATTACTAGTGATTGGCACCATTTTAAAGATGCTTTCAAGTTGCACGATGAGCAGACCATTGCGAAGCTTATGAGTGACTATTATGACGAATGCGTCACACTCCTTCACGAGAAATTCGATGGCGGAGACTGTGCGTTAGACTGGATGGGGGATGATGTTTTGATTTACATTCCCTACAATACACAAGATGATCAAGAAACCGAGACCAAAACTTTAGCGGCAGTCAATTTTGCACTCGATTTAGTTCAAATCAGAAAACGTCATTTTGCCCATTTAAGTGTGCCAAGTGGTATTGACGTCGCAATTAGCCTTGGCCGCGCCAATTACGGTCTCAGCGGCACAAGTAACAGTCGTAGAATGATTGCCTTTGGATATCCGGTATCCTTGGCAAGAGGACTTCAGCATCATATAAAAATATGTTCTGAATTGACAAATGACAATACAGACAGAATTGCAATGACGAACGATATTCGAAACATATTGTCGAACGGTCACGATCCTACCTTACAATCTCTCAATTTAGTGTCGATAAAGCCGGATCAGTTTTTAAAGAATATGCAGGTCACAGAATATTTTGTGCATCTGCCCACTTGAATTGACTCGTATTGATTTACAGGCCAGGTAGTTGATATTCGTCTTAAATGACGATATACTTTCTATTATTCGCCATTTTTTTGCAAAAACCCTTTTTGAGGTCGCTCATGAGAAAACGCCTAGTTTTAATTGCGCTTACTGTTCTACCAAGCTGTCGTACATCGACAATTAAATCTGAAAGCAAGTCGATCTTCAGTGAAACGAATCAAGGTGCCGAGATCATATCCGATGCCTCAGAATGTTTTGCGAAAATGGGCAGCAGCAATTATGGTGAAGTCTTTGCCAATGCAACTGAAATGATTAAATCCGATGTTCAAGCCAAGCTAAAAGACAATGTCCAGTTAAGAGACAAGGCGATAACAGCCATAGATATATTTAAAAATGACATTGATTTTAAAGGTGTGACAGATGGTGCGATCAGTTACATAAATAAACAAAAACCTGAATACTCGAGCATATTAGGCTACCAGCTTACGAGTGCGATTCCGACTGGAATGATGATTATGTTTTATCATCCGATGTTGAAAGAGATCGACGTATCGGGTTTTACTAAGACAATATTCAAAGACCGGGACTTTAAAATGCGACCATATGTAGGACTTGTCATCGTCCCTACCTGTGTCACAACAATTTCTGCCGCGAACAATAAGGCAACGACATCCTGGAGACTCCGATTTGGAGCTTCATTCGTGGGAATCTGGAGATCTCAAGAAAGCAAGACTGGGGCGGCGGAAACAAATTCGCAGGAAACAAACGCTCCGTCTGTTACTAATGTCCACCAAGGTTTACATGTGATGGGTGGATTTATCTGGGGTTCACTCTATGATCCAAACCAATTGCGTGGACCCATGTTTGGATTTAACGGAGCCTATGTTGCAAAACGAAATCTTTCGTCCAAAGTTAACTTGATACCGGAATCAAAAAAAATCAAATCACCTAAGTCTGGTCAAGAATGGAACCTTGTCTATCGCCCCATGGCACTGTGGGGATACAAAGATCCTAGAGATGCTAAGGACTTTAGTATAAAACAAATCGCCAGTTCAATGGGTCCAAGAATTTTTGATGAAGATTCTGATTTTTTGATTCGCTCCCCAAGTCACGCCCTACTCCTTTTTGATTTTAGTCGAGAGAAAAACGAAAAATCCTATATCTTCCCTTATTTTGGCATGCAACTTACCAGTTCGGAACTGGTCGAAGGTATTTTCGATCGCCCAGACGCATTTTCAAAAACTTCAATTAACGAATAGGACCCGGTGTTATAGTGACATATTCGATACCATTGCTAAAACCAGGTTTAAAATCAGCTCTTTTTTGGCAGGTTCCATTAATCTGCCTCGTTTCATTTTTTCATTCATGCAAAACCAAAGACTCCATTGACGCAAGCAATATGAAAGAAACCATGCCCATGGGTGACTTCAATGCACTTGTGGAAAAGAATTTTTCCATTGTGTGTGGATTGCTGATGTCCAGTAACGATCCGACTTGCAAAAGTGATGTCATTCAAGTGACGTGCGCCCAAGGCCAAAATAAGCTTTCTGCTGCAATTAGAAGTTTGATGAGTGAAAATGAACTGTCATTTGTTCGAGAGAATGCAGAGAAATATGCAAGTTTTGACGCCGCGATTCGAAAAGACTTCTTTGCCGCAGTGAACCAATCTCACGAAGGGGCTGCATTAGAAAAATTTACAAAGGCGGCGGACCGCTGCTTGAACTATCAAAAGTACAAAGAGGCAGAGGAATATGAAAAGCTTGCCAGTACTCCAGAATTTAAAGCCAAGGCAAAAGATGCGCGAAGATCTTTTTGGATCAATATTGCCGTCGGGATGACTGGAGATTTAGTGCAGTCTGGTATTAGAGCCAATATAGAATATTTTATTGGGAAAATTTCCTCACCGAATACAGCGATGACATATAGTCAGGTATTCTTTGCAAATCTTTGTTCATCTGCCTTTGACATGGTTTCTGGATTTGCCCATGATGTGACCGAGGCTGGCGCCGTGAACGGATGTGAACGCCTTCAAAAAAGTGGTGGCTCCCGTGCCTGGTCCCAGCAATGTCTGAGAAGCTATTCTGCCGTTTGCTCCGCAAGCTTAGGACGAGTTGACCTGCATAATTTTGGTTTTCAATCCAACAGCGAGTTTGGAAGCTTCCTTCTCAACAGCACCAACATTGGCCTTTCAGGCTTATGCAACGCAGGTGGCCCCAAAGCGAGAGCTTCTTGTGGCGTTATAAACATGGCTGCCAATCAAATATCGCAGGCCCTAAGAACAGGAGACAATGATTTGGCACAATGCGTCGGGACGAGTTTGGCTGGTGCTTGTCTTGGCGAAATCTGGGGACGCGGTGGGTGGAAGAATGATCGAGGGGTAGAAGTCGTTCGCCTCACAAAAGGTGCTGATAAGTTAGATTGGAGGGTACGGGATTGTTGCCATTGTCGCAAAGATATCTATCGATCTATGGATTACGCCCCGGACCCTCGAGTTCAGTTTGAAAACTGGATGGGGGTCATTCAATCCGGCGACTTTAAAGGCGGGAATTGTGACGTCCAAAATGGAGTTAAAGGCCAACTGAACAATTCCCATTACTACGTGTACAAAGATTGCAAAAAAGTTACGGTCGTTGGAGCATCATGCTCCTTAGAAAGCACCGATGAAAATGGAAAATTGATTGATGAATCTCGACTCCTTTGGGATGCAAATAAAAAATCAATTGGAGAGATGGTTGAGAAAAAAATTCGTTTGTAACGTTTAATCATAAACGCAATGTTTTGAGATCTGATTTCGTTTTATAAGAATATTGACGTCATGGTTTCAAACCGTGACACTTTCTAAAGTTTCAAGGTAATTCTTAAACCAAGAATCTTCAAAAGGCATTGAATAATAATGATGCGAATTGAAAAAGTTGTATAGCAGTTTACTTGATCATTGTTCCATATTTTTAAAAAATAAATTGAATATTTAACTGTACTGAGCGCCAGGCCATTTTTGATCAATATAGATCCAACATGTGTTTTATGGATCGCTTACGAATAAACGCACCACAATCCTCCTGCCGTTTGCCATGAGCAAAAATATTTATGGATTTAGCGCACGAAAAAAAAGGACCTCAAAATTTCGGATCTGCGCTGCAAGCTATCCACAGCAGCATTTGCGAAAATAGAACATTGAATACATATGTTTCCGCTAGATCAATACAGTTCGGCTAAGCCTATTCGGCAGTGCTGAAGGCGCAACGAAAGCCAGTGTCCCTGTTGGCAAGCGACGGCACAACGCCCAGTGTGGCCGCGAACACGCCGGCAGTCGGTCCAAAGCCCACGCTGCCGCCACGGAGAAGCGCGCCACCGCTGCCGTTCTCTCCAGGGAAGTAGTTTCCCATCCCCTGTTTCTCGCCCCAAGAGTCCCGCCAAAAGCTGTGAGTCGAGGAAGAAGGACGGAGGAATTTTAAAGGCATCTTGGATGTACCTGAGACACGTGTGCTTATGTCCAACCACGAAGATCCTGCTCCGATTTTGTTGTCCAAATTAATATAGTCGACCCACTCCCAAGCGTTCCCCGCAAGATCCCAAATGACTTCCCCATTGGAAAGAGTATGGGTTCGGCGGTCGATGGTCCATCCGGGACCCTTCGGCGAAGAAGGAGCTACCTCATTACCTGACAGGCCACGATTAAGCTCACCGCTACCGACGGCGCCGCCCGACCAATTGTCCGATTGAGCCGCGATGTTCGTAGCAATTGTCATCCATTCCGGATTTGTGATTAAATGGTATCCCTTACCTATGGACTTGCACTGAGATTTGGCGTCGCTTTGGTTGATTTTCAGCCAAAGCTTGCCAGTCAAATGCGAATCTTCCCCATCCTTCGCCTCGAACTTCATTACGCAGAAATTCGTCGTTAGAAAGACTCTGTCGCCTGGGACTGCAATATAGCCTGCCGGGCACGAGCCCAACGGTCGACTTTGCTCTTCATTCTCAGCACTGTCGCCGTTTGTCCCGCCTTCCTGCTTATTCTCGCGTTCTACCTTTCCGTTGCTGGCGATTCCGGAAGTTCCGCTAAGCGTAACCGCGGGACAGACGCCGCGAAGTTTTGGCAGGCCAGAGCCGACAAGGTTTTGGATATGCTTATCGAAAGACAGTCCTTCCTTGCCAAGCACTTCCTGGTCGATCTTGTCGGTGAAAACTTTAAGCTCTCTCTTAAACTCAGCCCCACGGTTAGAAACGGCACACGAGTAGGCGTAGTCTGTCAGCGTTGCGAGGGGACCTTTTAGGCCAGGAATATCGCTCTTTTTTGCGGATAGAGCGATATTCTTCAAGAGGTCCTTATTAGGCTTTGCCACGTCGAGAAGGGCTCGCGTCAATACGGCGAAGCTCACCTCACCAGGCCGGTAACTCGTTCCCATGCCGACGTCGCGACGTTCATCCGTCGTATATGGGGCGACACTCCAAAACTCCGGAACCGATGCCGCGGCTTCGAGCACGGACTCGGGCGTGGAGTCGACTACTTTTAAGCATTTGGGGTCTCGCGCGTACCAAAACCCTTTGGTCGGCCACCAGGAGTCACGGACAAGACCGGTGTTGTGGGAAAAAAGATAGTCGTCGGCTCTAGTTAGGCATTCGGGCGAAGTCTTCCCGTTTCCGAAGTCGCAGTCAGAAAATTCTTCGCTGTTTAAGAAGTCGAACCAACGCTGGGTCGGACCGTCGTCGATGCACTCGTCCCGCAAAGTAACGGTCATCAGCCATGGAGAACCTGCGGCGGGACTCGATAGCGACTCAACAGCGTACTTTTCGTTATAACCAGGGTGCTGGCTCAGATAAAAACCCTTTCTATAGGCGCCCCCAGGCGGATTGCTGATGCTCGGGATTTGGTTCCATTTGGCAGCTAGAGCATCACCGGGAACCTTTCCGTAAGGCCGGAGGTGTTGGTAAACGCCGAAGTGATAGAGCACTTTCGGCGGCGAGAGCGAGAGAGGAACGGCGCCTTTTAGTCCGGAGCCGGTGTCTCTGGTCTTGCACCCAAAAGCGCCATAGACAATTAAGAGCGCAGCCAAGAAGGTAGATCTCGTCATTTCGCGATCCTTATTCAAGAATTTGTAGTTGAAAGATATCAAAAGTCTCGCGGCGCATTCGTGTGGTACCACGACTTTTTCGATACGAGACGGTGATTTGGGAAAGCGCATCAGTGTACTTCCAAGTTGCAATTGAATATAGGCTCAAATTAGGGGTTAGATCTCAATTCAGATAAATCCGCACTGTCGTTGTCGCTACTAATAGATTTGCACCCTCCCAAGACTGCAAGCGAAATGATAAGCACTGTGAAAAAATTAGTTTTGAACACAATCTTATTTTTCAACCTATAGATCCTCTTACAATGTTTCTTAAGTGAATCTTAAAATTGAAGCACAATCTCGTTGAAATATCAAATATGACAATTGTGGCTAGGAAAAATGAACACCTCTAACCACTGAAAATCTTTGTTCTATCAGGATTAATAGCAAAATTCTTCGTCATATCCTGCAACATTGGCGCAATCTCGTAAAACTAAAAATATCCTCCTTTAAAAAGGCAATTGGAACGTCTCCACATATCTGCCGCAGGAACGACATCGACTTTCGGGATTTGGATTTCCAATTGCCGAGCAAAGGGGACATTTCCAAATATTACCTTCAACCAAAAAATAGAGTTCAGAAAGAACAGGGTGCAATTGGAGCCAGGTTCTTAAATTATGCTCCAAAATGTCATTAGTAATTTTCAATACTCCGCCAATTGAAATTCTCTTGTGGGGCGCAACCTCAAACATGCATTCTACGAGTTTAGTAACAATAGGATCAGTATCTCTAAGAGCTTCACGATTATAGGATCCATTTGTAACTAGATCAAAATACTGTGCAAAATTAGAAGATAAAAATGCAAACTCACCCGTCAATAGCCTAAAAAATAAGTTCCCTAAACCCCAAACGTCATGCTTCGTATCTACAGAACTTGGATCTAAGAGTAGCTCAGGAGACCAAGAGCTGACGGCCCCTGGGTGTCTAAATCGATCTTCCTGCCAATTGTCCCTTTGATCCAATAACCAATTCCTACCAACCCCAAAATCTAATATCCGAATTCCTGGATCTTCTGCAATCAACGCGTGACTGAATCCTTCCACTTTTCCAGATATCATAATGTTTCCCGCATGCAAGTCTCTGTGAACTTGTGCACTTGCAGCCACTGGAATAAGAGCCATTGCAATTCTTCGTAGAATATCAACTGCTAAGTCACAGTCCCAGGGCAATGGATTCTTTTGAATAAAGTCTGATACAGTCTCCCCCTCTACAAATTCCATAAAAAAATAGTAAACCGGTATGTTTTCCAAAGAACACACATTGGTCAAAGCTTTAACTACAGTAGGCGATTTACCGTATTTTCTAAGCATTAAAAGTATTTCAGCTTCTCTCCGAAAGGATTCTAGTTCTCCACTCTTGCGCGGTGCGATTAGAAATTTCACAGCAACAAAGTCAGGCGCATTTTCCCCTAGCGATGAGGGGGCTCCATTTCGTCGGTAGATTGCCAAAGCAGCTGCTTGACCGCCTTTTACGGCCCGATCAAAGCAGTAGCCATCTAATTCCAAAAGTCCTAATTTTCTAAAAAGGACGTCCATTTAAGCGAGGTCCTTATACGGTGCAACCACTAGCTTTATCCATCGATTATGAATTCACCAATATTGTTTAGATTAATTCCGCACAACGTAATCTAGTATACCATTTAACTAGGTAAACTTGCATATTTTGACCCATCAGAAAGAATGAATTCATGGATCAAAAACGGATTGAGTAGATTTTTTTTTGGATATCACGAATTTCTAACACCAAATTTAATCGAGATTTATTGAGATATAAAACGTCATAAATCGATCGTAGATCACGTATAGAAGGACTAGTTCAAATTTTGACGCAATGCAGACGCGGGTTTTTCTACCAAAGAATACCGCACAATTTTGCCATTTTCTTCAATGGGCACTGCACGAAAAAATCTTAACACCGGGTCCTCGTCTCTCGTCATCTTGTTATAGCAATCCACAGAAGCAAAAACTTCTTTAACTCCAGGTTGGGCACAGGACCATTTTAATGATTCAGCATAGTCATCGTTACGGCATCCGTTGGCAAAGATAACAACCAACAAACCAAGTCCGATTGCCGTCAAAAATTTCACTAAGAAAAATTTATTCTCAATCATTGATCACCTCTCATAACACTATTAAACACCAGACGCTCTGACAGCAATGCACTATACCTTGAAAGTCTTTGACCACAGTAACCAATGATGTTTGTTTCGC
>JAPLFV010000142.1 GCA_026390495.1 Pseudomonadota bacterium
GGAAGTACCGTTGTACAATATTTCTAAGCGAGCTCCAGATATTATGAAAAATGTTTCGACCATAACAAAGTTTCTTTCCATAAATGTAGAAGTCGATTTACTTAAGCATAACAATCACAATTCTGAGCTTGCTCACACGATTTTCACTCAAAGTCCATACCTAAAAAATTGTTTTCTTTCGGCGAGGCAGGATGACAAACGTGTAGGTGGTTTCATTACATATAATTTTCTAGTATCGGAAGCATCCGGCAATATAAAAATTATTAGACGATCTGGAGGAACAATTGTTGCCCCTAAACTTCAAGATTGCGTTACTAAGGAATTACTTCAGATTGCCATTCCAATTAGAAAGACTATGGTTGGCCAGTTAAAATTGAGTTTTGATTACAGGTAATTTCAAAAACGAGGGAGTTATTTATGGACCAATCAAAAGAAAATACAAAGTCCCAAAGAAATGTAAAAAATCTGGCGCTTCAGCCAGCCTTACAAATGAAGTTTGGGTTTATCCATATAGGACTGTCTCTATGTTTTGCAGTAGCAGTCATCTGGTTAGTATTTACCAATATGAACCACCTTTTTAAATTATTGATTGACCTAGCTGGAGTCCAGCAGGAAATTTCTTCCCTAGCTGTAGACTATTTTGAGCCAATCAAAATTAAGATTCTCGGGCTGGGCGTCCTATATGTTGCAATGACTCTGTTAATTTCCCTAAAATTGAGCCACAGTTTGGTAGGCCCTACAATCGCCTTCCGAAGACATATCAAAATGATTATAGAGGGAGATCTTACTCATCGAACTAAACTTCGCGATGGTGACGCCTTTAGTGAAGTTGCAGAGGACTTAAATCAGCTGTCAGAACATTTGAATAGCTTAAAATAAAGGTCATTTGTTTTATGTCCCAGCCACATAATCAGGATTGGTTTATAAAGGCAGTGCTCAATGAATTAAAATTAAAAACAGACTTTGTTATAAGTCTAAAGATGGCATTGGGAGAGAAAGATAAAAATAGACCCGATTCTATATCTGAGATTGGTACACGATTAAAAACGCTGGAAAACACGCTAAAGTTCAGACTCTCAATCTTGAGTCCAGATAGAAAAGGAGCTTGGTTTAGAGCGGCTTCAGCTACGTCAAGCCCATTTAAAGAGTCAATGTATACCGAATCTGTGCTATCTATTTATGATGACGACAAAGTTGCATTTGTACGAAAAGGACTGATAAATTGTTGGAATTCTAAGAGTCTACTTAGCTATCCATTAAAATCATCTGATCAATGCCTTTGGAAGATTCTACTAACAATAAATTTTGAATTAAATCAGATCGACAATTTTTCCCCAAATCAGCCACCTCTCACGAGTCTACCAGAATGTTTACCGCCTTCATTAGAGAGTCGATCCCTCAGGGCTTTCATGTCGAATGTTAAGGCAGAGCTCATCACTCATCAGCAGAAGCTAGCCACTTGCTATGCGAGTCTTCTCTCATCTAGTGAAAAATTTTGGCAAAGACAAGCTTTAGATTTTACATCAAAGCCTAATTCGCGAACTACAAAAGATAGCTGGCAGCAATTCAATCAACAAGACGATTTTCAATATTCTTCACGCAAGTCCTCAACCTTACACAGACCAAAGCTAAAAAACTCGGCTGATCTAGAGGCCCTAAAATTTATGGGATTTTCTGATTTTCCTGATTTCGGTCAATTGAAGCAAAAATATCATCAAATGGCTCTGGAAATGCATCCAGATCGTCCAATGGGGAACGAACTTAGATTCAAATTGCTAAACCGCTGCTACAAACATCTTATGAAAACAATCCAAGATGTGATTTGAAGGTCAAATGACCAAACTACACAAACTAAGTTCCACTTTCCCCGACTGCCGAGACTTCTCGACATCCACTTCGAAATTCATAAAGGAATCATTGTGACCAAATTCATCGATCAGGGTTTGTCTCACTTTAATTTTATTTTTATCACTCTCATCAAAAGAGTAGTTGAAAAATGCCCCTCCACGGGCACGCTGATCTACCACTGGGTGACCTTTGGCGTCAACAAAACTTTGATGAGCATTTGACAACATATTCCTGTCAAACATCTGGCGATCAATTGTATTTGAATCCTCAATCCAACTTAACAGTTCCGACACGTCCCCTCGCGCAAAATGCCGCAAAAACTGAAAAATCTCATTTCGAACTGAAATTTTAAACTCAATTTTATTTTTAGTAATATCTGACTTGCCGCTTGCAGATTCAAACTCTGCTCTACCATCATTAACTAGAATAGGTGCCAATGGATTCTTAATCTTTTCCCATTCATCCATCAAACTTGAGTCAACTCTCCTGATAATACCGGATATATAGTGCTGCATTTCGATAAAGGTATCATTCTTTAATTTGTCAGGCACTGTTTGCGTCATAACTTTTAAAACTTCCGAAAGATACCTGAGCAAAGTGCCCTCAGATCTCTGTAGTTCATATTCCTTAATGTACTCGTGAAAGGACATAAATTCTTCATACATTTCGCGAGCAATTGATTTTGGCTTAATGTTGTCTACC
>JAPLFV010000386.1 GCA_026390495.1 Pseudomonadota bacterium
AGGCTTGTCACTGATATTTTCTCTTGGCGGGATTGTGAATCTTGCACATGGAGCCTTCTATGCAATTGGCGCCTACCTTACAACGCTAATTGCTCCCCATATTGGTTATTTTGGTGCGCTCGTTTTTTCTCCTATTGCAGTAGCTTTAATTGGTGTTTTCTTAGAGCGCTATTTTTTTCGGCCCTTTTATCGAAGTGATCCCATACTATCTCTGCTACTTACATTTGGATTAGCCATGGTGTGCGAGCAAGCTCTTCGTATGATTTTTGGTGCCGCTCCTCTTTCATTTGCAATTCCAGATAGCCTACGAGGACAGATTTTTTTCGGGGACTTTATTTATTCTAAATTTCGTACCTTTCTTTTAGCTATAGCTCTGATTTGTTTGACCTTAATTTGGTACTTATTAAATCGCACATCTTTTGGACGCGTTGTGCGAGCAGGTGTTCAAAACCCGGACATGGTAGGCGCCCTTGGTATTTCTCTTCAGCCATATTTGACTGCAGTCGCAGCGTTAGGTATTGGTATTGCAGGCCTAGCTGGTGTTCTGCTTGCTCCTATTTATTCCATTCATCCTGCAATGGGCCAGGAAATTCTCACTCCTGCTTTTGTTGTGGTGGTTATTGGTGGACTTGGTTCTTTTTGGGGTGTGATTTTTGCGGCTCTTCTCGTTGGCCTTGTAAAAGGCATCACGGTTGCCGCTGGATATGCACAAGCCTCCACAGCAGTTATTTACCTTCTCATGTTGCTAGTGCTTTTATTTAGACCACGAGGTTTGTTTGGTGAACGCATACAGCGATTTGAGTAGATTGTGAGTTTCCCTTATGCAAATTAGTCGTTCCGCTCTCTGGGTTAGTGCTTTGTCTTTAGCGCTGCTACCCGTTTTGATGTCTTTCTTAGGACTTGGACTAACCTCTGCCACAGAAGTAGTCATTTTTGCGATGGCTTGCATGGCGCTTAACGTCTTAGTAGGCTTTACAGGCTTGGTCTCTTTCGGTCATGGCGCTTGGTTTGGAATGGCTGCATATGCTGCAGCCTTAGCGCAACTTCACTGGTTTGAAAAAAGTTTTTGGCTACCCCTTAGTTTTGGTTTAATTTTTATTTCTTTTGTTAGCTTGGGATTCGGGTTTTTAATTTTACGAAGGCGCGGAGTTTATTTTTCTTTATTAACTTTAGCACTTTGTGCCATGTTGTACGCTGTTGCTTTTCGATGGACTGCTGTTACTGGAGGGGAAAATGGGTTAGGTGGAATTGTTCGTCCTTCCTGGATTGGTTTTGATTTAGAGCAAAAATTTCCGTTCTACGTCGTTGTAGCTGCAATTGGAATGATGACGGTGTTCTTTTTATGGCGCTTTCATAGATCACCTATAGGATCTGTTCTTATTGCGATTCGTGAAAACGAGCAACGGGCTTCATTTATTGGTTATGAAACTGTTAAGTACAAACTCATAGCCTTTGTTTTATCAGCAACTATTACTGGACTTGCTGGTGTTCTTTTGCTGTTCAACAACCGCATGACGTCTGCAGAGCCTATTTCAGTCGTATTTTCAGGAGAATTACTAGCCATGCTTGTGATCGGTGGTATGAGAAGCTTTCTCGGTCCTGCCTTAGGCGCATTTTTTTATGTCATTTTCAGAGATCTACTCTCTAGTGTCACAGAGGATTGGCTTCTTTACTTCGGATTACTTTTTGTATTTTTTGTACTTTTCTCTCCAAGCGGGCTAGTTGGTATTTATGAACGACTGCGCAGTACTTGGCATAAGAAACCAGTGATTGATGCAGCTATGTCCAACCGAAAAGCTGGTGCTACTGCATTGCCTGGTTTTCTTGTACAGCCTCAAAAAAGTGCACCCATTATTCTTAATGTAAAAAATATAAAACTTTTCTTTGGTGGAATAAAAGCACTCGACGGGGTAAGTTTTGCCGTCCGTTCTATGGGCTTACATGCTCTTATTGGTCCAAATGGAGCAGGTAAAACATCTGCATTCAATGCTATTTCTGGTTTACATCCGCTTGACAGTGGCTTGGTGTATCTTGGTGAAAAGGACATAACTAATTTAAATCAAGCAGATCGCACACTTCAAGGAATTGGTCGCTCTTTCCAAATAACTAATCTGTTCCCAACCTTAAGTGTTTCAGAAAATGTAAGGCTCGCTATTCAAGCAAAAACTCCTGAAAGAATGAATCTCTGGAACAGTGCATTATCTTTTGATGAAATTAATCAAAATACAGAAGACCTTCTGGCCGCTATGGGCCTTCAAGGTATCAATTATGTTGAAGCGGGCTCGCTGTCCTATGGTGGCCAACGCTTGCTTGATATGGCGATTGCGTTGGGTACTAGGCCACAATTACTCTTGCTAGATGAGCCTCTGGCCGGCCTCGCTGCCGCTGAACGCGAACGGGTTGGCAAGCTGATTCAGTCTATCTCCAAACAAATTCCTGTTTTATTGATTGAGCACGATATTGACCGTGTGTTCTCTATAGCTGACGTAGTGACAGTGATGCATGAAGGCAAGATATTAGTAGACGGTAATGTGGACGATGCGCGTAATTCAAGTCAAGTACAAGCTATCTACATTGGGTCGGGTAGCCAATCTATTGCTGCTAAACCAAGGCAATCCGCTATGGGCGAACGCGTACTTTTATCTTGCGCTTCTATCAATACCTTTTACGGCAAGAGCCACATATTGAGAGATGTCAGTTTTAAAGTCCATGAAGGTGAAATTCTTGCGCTTTTAGGGCGAAATGGTGCCGGAAAATCCACTCTTCTTAAAAGTTTAATTGGAATTTCAACTGCAACGAGTGGCTCTATCAATTTAGATAATTGTCCAATCGAGCGCTTAAGCTCCGATCAAATTGCCCGTTTAGGCGTAGCTTACGTCCCGCAGGGCCGCGGCTTATTTTCTGGAATGACTGTAGCCCAAAATATGGAATTGGGTCGAATGAAGCGAATAACGGGTTCCGGCATACACTGGGATGAGGAAAAGATTTTTGATTTTTTTCCTCGAATACGTGAAAGATGGCTTTCCCCTGCAGATTACCTTTCTGGAGGCGAGCAACAAATGGTTGCAGTTGCTAGGGCCTTATCAGGAGACACGCGACTACTTTTACTAGATGAGCCATTTGAGGGGCTTGCCCCAGCAATTGTTGAAGAGTTATTTGAAGCCCTTGATCGATTGCGGCATGAGGTTTCCATAATCATTGTTGACCACCATCTTGACCTTGCTCTTGCGCTATCTGATTCAACCGTTGTGCTCGAAAGCGGATCCGTAACACACACCGGCCCCTCAAAGGAGCTTTCGCTTGATATCAATTTGCGGCGACAAAAGCTTTGGCTTTAGAACTTTTCGCTTTCTGCCTATATCCCAACAAGCCTCGATTACCGTAAAAAAATTCTTTGGATGTAAATGACTGCCTCACTTAACTTTCAACTCACCGGCCAGCGCGCATTGGTGACGGCTGGTGCGCAGGGTATTGGCTTGGCCATCACAGAAGCCCTGTTGCAACAAGGTGC
>JAPLFV010000108.1 GCA_026390495.1 Pseudomonadota bacterium
AGAGTTTGTTGGTACATTGCTGCTTGGTCGTCAGAAAGCATGCAGTGTCTTAAATCTTCTACTTTCTCTGGAAGGTCTTTTAAGACATTGGCTTTCGTTCGTCTCATTTTAAATGGGTGTATCAACTTTTGAAGTGCTCCAATTGATTCTTCACCATCGCCACTTGCAATCGGGTTTAAATACTGCAATTTAAAATATTCGTTGCTACCCAGATATCCGGGTAGCAAAAAGTCGTAAACCGCTTTTAATTCACCTAAATGGTTTTCCATTGGAGTTCCACTCAAACAATATCTGCTTTTTGACTTTAGCTTGCAAACAGCTCGATAAGTTGCGGTGTCGATATTCTTTACAAAGTGCGCTTCGTCTAAAATAACTGCATCCCAAGTGATGCTTGCCATTGTTTCAATGTCGCGCATGACAATGCCATAGCTGCTCAGGACTGTGATGCATCGCCGATCTATGTCGGCCAAAAGATGATTTCTCTTTATGCCGTGATATTTTATAGGGTTGATTCCTGGCGTGAACGCTTCAATTTTATCGAGCCAATGGTCCAATACTGTTGTCGGGCAAATGACAAGGAATTTTGCGTTTTTTACATTTTGACTGATAGCAGTCATAACTGCCATAGATTGGTGAGTCTTTCCCAATCCCATCTCATCTGCTAAGAGGCCACTTAAGCCATTCGTAAACAGCCACCACATCCATTGATAACCTTCTTGCTGATATCCTCGAAGGTTTAATTTAGAATTAACTATTTCAGGTGCAGGCTTCTCAACAGAAAATTCAGTTTGCTCGCGAATTTTATCAAGTATTTTGCGACTACCTGCAAATTGATCGAGCTCTCCCATTGCGGCCTTGAAACGGATCATCCCCAATTTATCCACTCGAATGGATTTAGATTCCTCATCAACGTCCCATGCAAACTGCTTTACTAAATCTGGAACTTGTATCCACCTGTTGCCTGCTCGTAAAAATTCTCTTTTTTTACGTCGGTACTCCAGTAAAATGTCGACCATGGATATTTTTGAGTTTCCAACTGTATATTCCGGTTTGATTGAAAACCAGTCTACCCCTCCAGACCCCAATACATTTACCTTAGAGAATTCTGCTCCGACGACTACAGGGTTAAGTTCTAGTTCTGGCGAGAGCCAAATACGACATAAATCTGCATACTCAGAAAAATTTCTTTTGCATAGCCATGCCGCTTCATCGTCTTGCCAAATTTTATTTGTTGGCAAATCGTTCCAGCTAGGCTTAACAGATTTACTGTCGTAGGAAAAATACCCTAAGTCTTCGACGTAGATCCAATTTTTACCCATATGCCGAGCCATGTTTTTTGAAGGAAGAAACTGCGCATAAACGTCGCTAGAATTCCCGCCAATTTTCTGCAGGTACTGATCAGCAGTTGTAAGTGAATCGCTCTTAAAAACCGAGTTTTTTTTTGACTTTTTTGATTTTTCATAGTCTGGATTTATAAATGCAACTACTCTTTCTGTAACAACTTCACCACTATTCCCAATTGGCGCGATTCGCGTTCCAAGCTTGAGTTGCAGATCATATAATTTTAATTTTTTCACCTCAGGACTCAAGCAACTCAAATGTAAATGGTCTTGTAAAAATTTTGCAGCTTCGTCCAGTTCTAGATTGTAGCTAGAAATGTGCCCTGGCTTTATTTCCACTCTAACGCGCAGTTGGGGGCCATTTGCCAATAAAGCAACGTTCTGAATATTTCCTTCAAGATGAGTTAATACAGCTTCTGTCGCATTTGCTTTTTTTTCCGATTTTGGAATCGTCGGATCTTGAGGCTTCCGGCGAACTGGGGATGGCGGAGGCTTAAGAGGCATTTTAGGATCTAAATTTTCAAATACCTTAGGCTTTTCTCTATCTATGTGAATCATTGTCGCGCCTATATGTTCGCAGTATCGTCCTGCAACGCGATTTTTGCGGCATGTGCATTCGATCCACTGAATACTGCCGCCAGTCGGATGAATCTTAATTCTCACTTCAGAAGGCGATCTTTCAGATGAAGAGGCCACCTTCGAAGTGATTAGGCTCTCGATGGCTTTCAAATTGCTGACATGTCCAGCTTGATAGATGTCTAGTCCATCTAACCAGTCGTTTTCATCCATATGTTCATATAGATGACTAATTATTGTGCTTTTTGCAGTGTCCAATGGCTTTTCCGATGTTATTTCGAATGCTTAAATGACGAGTGTATCATAAATTGAAGTTAATTAGCCTCATCGGAAAAAACATTTTACAAGCTTCTAGAGCCAGTAGAAGCCAGTGACTTGCCTAAATATATCTCTCTTGAAAAAAAAATCTTTCTTTCTTTAAAAATCGTTTGACGGATTTGAAACGTATGCGTATACCCTTTTCTCACGCCGACGAGTTCTTGTTAATGAGTTAAGAAACTGCTGAGTTTTAAGCAGTCTAACTTTCTCCCGGTGGTGCTCTTTGAAAACTGAATAGTGAATCGACAAACGACGAACCGATAAACAGGTTGCTGAGATTGTCATGCGGTAAGTCGCATGACCGAGTCCATTGGACTCGTTAAAAAGATTAGCAATGCTGTTACATATA
>JAPLFV010000272.1:0-578 GCA_026390495.1 Pseudomonadota bacterium
TGGTTAAAAGTTTTTTACCTTCAATAGGATGTATATAGGTTGAATACCCAGGAATTTTTAAAGACCCAGCAACCTTAGGTGTTTTCGGATTTGAAAGATCCAAAACAAATAATGGATCTACTTTCTTGAATGTGACGACATAGCCGATATCCCCCACAAACCTTACACTCTTCACCTCCTCTCCTGGTGCCAAATCAGGACTTCTACCAACCTCACTTAGCTTTCTACCGCTTGTCTTCAAGGTAAAAACACGGCCTACAGATTTTCCATTCTCACGTGCTGTTAAGGCCACTCGCAAGATTCCCTTATAGTGGTCCATTGCAAACCCATTGGTCACACTTCCGTTTAAGGCACCTTCCGCAATAGGTGAAGGCGCCCCGGATTTTGGAATCATCCATTGAGTTAACTTAGTCCAAACATCTGAACCTTCCATAGAGTCATAATTATAGCGAATTCTCGAAATGAAAAATCCTTTTTCGTTTACAAAAATAGAATCGTATTCACCTAAAAAAAGCGTTTCTGTCAATGCCACATTTTCCCTAATATCTAGACGATAAAATGACGTCAGCTTAAAGGAT
>JAPLFV010000272.1:595-11791 GCA_026390495.1 Pseudomonadota bacterium
GACGGATTTTTGTAACGCGTCTAAAGGAAGCAAACTAGATTCATTATCAAGGGTTGGAGTGCCTTTTGTTACGATAAGTACCGTTTGATCAGGAAGAACTCGAGCAGTGGAAAAATCGCCTGTCAATTCCACGGTCTTCTTCAATCGAGGCGCATCTGGGGAGGCAACATCAAACAATGAAACGTCCGTTTTAGCCACAGCAAATTTGGGTAAGACATTTCGAAGACTCGTACCTGTATTAATTTTAAAATTGGCTTCTTCAGGCATTTTTGATTTGACAAAGACAAGTAAGCTATTGGCGCCAACTAAGCTAAGACTTTCGATTCGGTTAGGAAAGTCTATAGATGAAACTTCCTTTGATTCCTGCTGAGGCCATATTTTTAAAATATGAAGTCGCGCATTTTCAGCGTAATAGAGATATTTGCCATTAGTCTTTACAAAATCACTTTCGTCGATATTCCGAATCTGATTGTTTGATTTTGTGAAATCTCGAGGTCCAATCGTGACGTCATTAATATGGTCGCTTGAAGAGGCCTGCGAAACCTGTAAGTCTTTTGTTCCACCCGGGCCATTATTTCTAACCGACTCACCAATACCGCCAGCTCCACCAAAACCTGAGCCAAAATTTCCAAAACCACTGCCAAGGTTATGGCTTCGTAGCCCCAACGAAACACCTCTCCCATCACCGCCAAGTCCAAACTTTTTTGAAGACCGATAAAAGTCCTCAGGCCTTTTTTTCAACCATTGATCGAGCGCCAGACAGTTATCAAAGGATTTCAATTCATTTGACATCTTTTGCATAATTTTTTCATTCTTATGCTCGTCGATAAAAAGATCATTCCCAATATGATATGTACTTTTCTTGAAATGAAGCTAAACGATATCTTCTTCATAAGTCCCTGCCTAGGCTGTGGATCTTTGAATTGTTCGGAAAATATCAAGAATGCTTTAATCAACGATGTTTTTTTTCATTTCGTCAAATTTTTGCCATTCGAAACACTGAATATAAGGACCTAAATTTCTTCTGTTACTCTTGTTGAATTCAGAAAACCCCAGATCGGAATCCTGGATTTTAAACGTCTATTTATTAGTGCACGCTTAGAAAGAAATTTAAATCGTATTTTAGTACATTTTGAGATCTTAGGAATGATCTCAAAATCCCATAAATAACGGAGTTCGAATAACTTGAGCAGCATATGGGAGCCCATATTGCATCGGTACCGACCATGCGAAAAAAAAAAAATGATAAAGAGAGTGAAAATATATCTATTCGCTGCCCTAAACGGTTCAATTTGGCTGCGCGTTAAACTCACGGCGATAGCAAACCTTACCGCCAATAGCGATCGAGGCATAATATCCATCCATGTCATAACCAAGCTGAGCAATCATTCCCCGAATCTGGGGCCATAAATGCTCCTCTGCAACTGCAAGAGAATAAGGAGGCCTGGGTGCGATGTAACCAACAACTGCTGTTGCAGGCTCTGCATGACCAGGAATTAGGACAAAGCTTAACTCTCCAACTGGATTTTCAACGATTTTTCCGTCGCTCAAGACACCTTTTACAGTCCAAACTTCTGCCCCTTCGGAAACGACGATGCGATCACCCAACCCAATAGCCATGACACCTGCGGTTGAAGTCAACTTTGTAACATCATCGCCAATTCCATTTGAACTAGAATCAGGCTTCAATAGATGCATCTTGGCAATCTGTCGCTGTCTCATATCTTTAGGAAAGTCCACAAAGAGCTCCAATTCAAATCAAAGGTGTCTGAAAGTAACTAACAGACATCAATCAGTAAAACATTCTAATCATCGTGAGACTGGATGAAAAAAATTCGTCAATAGCATTTCGTTCAGGGCTGCAACCACCCCAACAAATCGCATTTCATGTGTAGTTGTCTAGCAAATAGTGCAGAACGCTGATAAAAATCACTGACAATCATCTAACGTCACTACGTGTAGCGAGAAGATCCGATGAGAAGAAGGCGTTCACGAGAACCGAAGCACAGCATACCAAAGTATGTGAGCATCGGATCGTAATGAATGACTCAGTTATCATTGGCGATTTCCGTTGGCCATCAAATATGCTGAATAATTATAAAAATCACTCAGCGCTGGCAATCAAATTTAACGGAGACTGCAAGTCTATGAAAGATAGGGTTTTTCGCCTTAACAATGGAAGCGGATCAATAGGACGATTTTTAGAATCGCGTATTTCAAAATGAAGATGAGCTCCACGGGCGTTACCGGTGCGGCCAGATCGAGCTATATAATCACCCTGCTTCACTTTGTCGCCTTTTTTAGCAATCATCTTAGAGCAATGAGCATAAAGACTCATATGAGTCCCGTGATCGATCACAACTGTCCCACCGTAACCGCGGCGCTTGCCCGAAAAAATAACTTCGCCCGCAGCAATTGCTACAAGCGGAGTTCCTGTATTGACAGCAATATCGATACCTTTGTGAAATTTGCGTCCGCGCTTGCCAAACTTGCTCGAGATTCGCCCTTCGACAGGGAAAATAAAATCAAGAGGCTTCGACTCATCAACGGTCCCACCGAAAAGCAATCCCCTTTTCTTCGGAACAAATTGAATATCATCTTCGTCGTCGGGCTGCTCATCCTGAGATAAACTGGAGTTTTCCTGAGCAACATGCAATTGAGGGAGATCAGCATTAGGACCAGGAACAATATTTAAAACCTGTCCAACTCTTAGCCCAGAACGCAATGTGTCTTTATTTTTTGTAGCAATTTCCTGCCATGCCACGTCAAACTGACGCGCAATTTTATTCAGAGTATCTCCTTGTTCAACCTGAACTTGAAGGACAGCACGATTGTTTGGCTCAATAGAACTCGTCGTTGCGCAACGAGAGCAAAAACTAGCCAGACCAAATAGAAAAACAAACCGACAAAAACTAGAAAAAACTCCAGCTCGAAGTGAGAATTTCTTCATTAACTCATTTAGCATACATAAACCCTTTCTCGATCTTGGCGGAGGCTTAGGACTTGATATTTCCCTTGGTTTGAAGAAATTCAGTCTTAAATTCATCCGCAACTTTCGTAGCCAGGCGCTCGTTACCTTCGACACTCAGCAGGCTGGGTCGCAAGACCGAAACCGTTACAAACCCCTGATCAATCAACACACAATCAGAGTCCTGAATGTCCTGAAACATATCCCCACCTGCACCGATCCAATAATAAGGTCGGCCACGCGGGTCTGTTCCTTCGTGCATATCTTCGTCATACATTCGCTTGCCTAGGCCAGCGACTCGTATTCCTTTGAGTGACTCAAAGGGAAGATTCGGCACATTCACGTTGAGCATCCCACCTTGCATCGCCTCTGCAAATACATCAGGCGACTCCAAGATTTTCCTCACCACCTGGCCTGCCGATTCATAGTTCAACGAATCTTTTGCCTTTCCAAAACTAGACACAGCGATCGAAGGAATACCGTGAAAAACTCCTTCCATTGCTGCCGCGACTGTTCCGGAGTAAATGGTGTCTATACCTAGGTTAGCACCTCGATTGATTCCAGACAATACCCAATTCGGCTTTCGCCTCAACAGCTTACGGCACGCAATCATGATACAATCCGCCGGAGTTCCTTCTACTGCATAGGTTCCAGCCTCAATTTGCTCCATGCGAAGGGGTACATGTATGGAAATACTGTGACTTGCAGCAGATCTTTCCACATGAGGTGCAACAATCACCACATCTCCGAGGTCTCGAACGCTCTTTGCAAGAGCGCGGATTCCTGGAGCATGAACGCCGTCGTCATTTGATAATAAAAACAGAGGCTTAGTCATTTCTATAGCACCTTGGTGATCATCAAAGAAATCAAATTGGCCAGTTTACATCGGATTAAATACAAATGGATAGTTAACCGTCACAGGCTGTCCGCCCCTCGGCTTCGGAAATGACCATTGATTTATCCGGCCTGTCACACATCCGCGCATTTTACTATCGTTCAACGTTGAGTCCGTTACTTTAACGGTCGAAACTCCGCCGCTAACCGCAACTATAAACTCTACTGCTATTTTTCCGCTAGCACTTGGAGAACGCTGCAATAATTGTTCATAACAGTGTCTGATTTCATTTAAATGAGCACGAATGACGTTCATAATTTCTTGGGCCGTAAGTCCCCCTTCAACTCCTAAGTCACCAGCGGGCAGCGCAATATTGGCACGTCCATGTCCACCTTTGCCACCACCACCAGCACCATTTCCGGGACCACCACTGCCAAAACCAGGACCACCACCAGATCCACCGAATCCGCCAGTACCACCTTGGCCAGAGCCATCGCCACCAGATCCGGACCCAAAGTTATTAGCAGCTCCGCCGGCACCAGCAAGTCCTAATGATTTACCACCACCAACGCCACCCATGCCGTAAGTTTTTGCTCCACTACCGGCACCACCACCAGCTCCGCCGGCAGATGACTGAAAGTTTGTTTTGATGGCACCTGGTGCATTTTTATTGAGCACCTGTCCAACGCCAAGACCAAGTTTACCCAGGTTTACACCTGAAGCCTTGTTGTTATTGACCCCTTCCACTCCTTGCACACTAAAATTTTCCTTTCCCTTGATGGCGCCACCGGTTTGGTTATTTCCCCCACCTTTAGGTCCACCAGCCGCACCTAGTGGTTTGTTGGTTTGCTGCCCTGCATACTTAAAGTCTGGTTTCTTCGCCCCAGTAGACTCCATACCAGCCGACGCAGCTGCGGAAAGTTTATTTAATTTAGCAGGATCACCCGCCGGTTTATCTTGAGGCTTGTCCACTGGACCAGCTTTGACATCCGGAGCTTTTGGTTTTGGCTCTGGCGGTTTTGGCTGAACTGCTTGCTGAGGTTGTGGTTTCTCAACTGGTTTTTCAACAGGTTTTGGCTGCTCAACCTTTTCCTTTTCCACTGGCTTAGCTGGCTTGACCGGCACAGGCTTTGGCGGTGGTGGTGGTTTTGGAGCCTTAGGTGGCTCTTTCTTTTCTTCCACTTTGACTTCTGGTTTCTTTGGCTCCTCTTTTGGCTTCTTTTCTGGCTCCGGCTTCTTTTGCTCTATGGGTGCTTCTACCGTTGCAAAAATATCTGGCGCCTCGTCATTGTGTTTTGGCGGCTTGGACAACCACAGTGCTGGCGTCACAACAAAATAAAACAACATCGCGACGGTCATAAACCAAACCAACACAGGGTCGCGTGTGCCTGAAGCCTTGAAATCCATTTCTGGAGGACGAACAAACAACAAAAAATATCTTATGGGTCCATATTTAATATGGGCGATATCACGACGGTCGAGGGACACGCTTCCTTGACCAGCGATCTTCTCAACTTTACCACCGCGTCGCAGCCTCGTTTCCATACCAGGTAATAAATTTAACTTAAATCCGCCACCAGACGAAAAACGAGCTAATGTATGAGACGTAAAATGATCTTCGCCTGCAGCCACAAAATGGGCATTCGGAGTGACACCGATGGTGACTTTGTCGAACTCTTTAAACTCTGGGTGAAACAAATCCACATCCAAAACCGTATCTTCCCAGTAAGCAACGACTTCTAAAATATCGCCGCTTGGACGTGCGTGCCGCGGCGAAAACAGTAGATTTTTTTGCACGCGTCGTTCATCAGGATTTCCAGGCGGTAAATCGGTACCTCTTACAGTAGTCGATCTAGATGAAGACTCTACCGTATCATTTTGTCTCGAGGCAGACACGTGAGTTGAACTAGGATTTGCATTTTGATTCGAAGGAATATTTTGAACTGGCAATGCGGCAGGCACTACAGTTGAATTCCCAGCTGGAGTTGCCATTTGGCCTGCAGCCTGCTGAGAGGTTTGCATCGCAGGAGGAGCTACCGAGGCAGAGGAAACAGTCGTCGAATGTTGTGGTGGAGGAGGAACATCAGATCTCACGACAAAATCAACAACAATACTTCCAAAAGTTATTTTGTCTCCAGGTTTAATCTTAGATTCAACATCTATCAGGACACCATTGATTTTAACGCCGGTTTACAATCCACTGGCCATCAACCTCTTCAAAAAGAGCGTGAATAGGATCAACACCTGGCGCCTTCAGCACCACATGATTTGATAAAAGAGTGCCGACCATGATCCTAGATTGATCAAGGGGAATGGACCTTTGTAATTGTCCCGGAATCTGAAATCGCAGTTCAAATGACATAGCCAACCTGGTTTCAAGAATTATGTGATATCACCATGTTATCACCGAATATAGGCCACAACCAAATTCTCCAACAAAAAATCTTAAACGCAGCATTTAATACACATTTCAAATTCCTATGCCGTCGTGGATTGATCAATCAATAAAACATTTGCAATAAAAATCTCATGGACCTCCAGGGGCTGGTGCTGGCGCTGCTTGAGGCGCAGCACCGTCTTCCCTCTTGGCGGGACTGGATTCTTCTTTGGCCTTTTCTGCGTTTGCCTTAGCAGCACGCTCTTCCGCTTCCTTTGCAGATTTTTCCTGGCCTGCCCTTACCTCTTCTCGGTCGACAACTCCCAATAGCCTTCCTGTCTTTTCATCCCAAGCGACCAATCCTCCAGCAACTGCTAAGGCACGATTGAAATATTCGCGAGCTCGCTTGAAATCTTTAGTTCCTTGGTAAGCGTTAATTCCGCAGTTGATCAATGTCGGTTTATGTTTGGGATGTTTAGCCAATATTTTTTCACATTTTTGCTCGGCTTTTCCGACATCACCTTCCAATCGCTCAATAGAGACAAAAGCACTTTCGACCATCCAATCATTTTGAAACGCACCCAATGCCCGTTTAGCGGTCGCAGCGTCGCCACCTTGTAATGCTAAAAATCCTATATTTAGCAATGCAGGCTCATACTCTTTGTCCGCTTTGAGCGCTTCTTTAAAAATAGCAACAGCTTCTGGAACTCTCTCAGTCCGAATTGCAACGACTCCAAGAGCATTTGTTGCAGCCGCCTTAACGCGATTATTTTTTGAGGACGTTAGCTTATCTAAGAAAAATTCTGCAAGGGCTAGTTTTCCATTTTGCAACGCTGAAAGTGCTATTTCCAACTGGATGGACTCAGGCAAGTCAGCATCAGGTCGCTTTGAAAGCAATTCATCCATGACTCTTTTGCCGTCGTCAAAAGATTCTTGCGGTGGTTTTCCTGCGATACGATTTGCAACGATGGCCCCATAAGCAACCTGAGGCTCTTTACTTTTGGATTTAGAAAATTCTGAGGCCATATCCGCAGCTTTAGATTTATTTACGGTTTTTGACGTAAAACCATTATTTGTAAGACTATTCACAAGCAGCTTCCGGTCCGAGCTAATCTTAGGTGTGTCGCTTTCATTACTGGAAGTCGCTTTCTCCGATGAAGCAGGTCCACCATTACCCCCACTTGCTGCAGAACCATTGACTGCTTCTTTTGTTTCCTTTTTGTCACCACCCGAGCTACATCCGACAAAAACTAAGACAGACACCGATAAGGCAGTAAAAATTAGCTTCATAAAAATATCAATACCCACTTTAGTGTTCAAGGTAGACCTCATCAGTCACCTCCTTTAGGCTGCACTTCATTCAAAACATTAAGAGGTACATCTGAACCTATAAAATCAGGCATAATTGCAACATCTTCGTAACTAAGCTTTTGCCCATTCAATCGAGCCAAACCACTCACAGATCGACCAGACCATTCATTGTAAACTGAAAACTTGCCAATAGACTCGACAGCAGTTTGATACCATTTTTTCGCCTCAGCTTTAGCAGCAGCAGCTTGAGGTGCTAACTGCTTCTTCACGTCCTCAATAGGCGCTCCCGTGATTCCTGGAGGGTTTTCTAGATCATTGGCTAATTGTTCACGAGCAAAACCCAGTTGATATAATGCTGCAACACCCCAATAAGCATCCTTAGTACCTAAAACTTCATTGTACGCTTTATCAACTTGCAGAATCATTCCCGCTTTCTTTTGAATCGAACCAGCCAACGCATCAACAGTGCCACCCGCCAATTTCAATGACGAGAATTTTGCCATAACTCCATTTACATTTCTAAATACCAACTCGCCAATATATCGACTCGCCTCCGCTCCGATCTTCCCACCGCTTTGCTTATAGGATGCTAACATTTGCTGGGCCGCTTGTTGCGCCGCCTGGCCGTTGCCGTTAGCAGCATTGTAAATTCTATGCCATGCAATAATTTTTTCTTCTGGAGATAATCTAAACTTTAAATAGGTGCCCGAAAACAATTGCTGCATTTTGGCATAATTCTTCGCATATTCTGCATCACGAACCATCTTGTCTATAAATCCCTTTGCGCCTTCTTCATCAAATTTTGCAAGCATCAAGCAGGTCTGAACAGCTTTCTCTAACCCTCCAGCTACTTCTAGTTCGCAGGCTCGTCCAATGGCTGGTACCGAAGCTTTATCCTTTGGATATCTTTGCGCGAAAGCTAAATAGTAGGCCGAGGCGTTTGCCCATTCAAATCGCTTGTCAGAAAGTTTTGCCATTTGCAACAAACTGTCTTGAAAGGCCTCACTTTTTGGATAGGTCTTAACAACTGTACTATAAGCGACTATTGCATTGGCGATCATCCCAGCCTTCACGTAATCAACAGCAGCATTGTACATAAGCCTGTCGGCGTCAGATGCGGATGGATTTCGTTTACTTTGATCTTCATAGGCTTTAGCGCGTTTACCCAAATCGGCAATCTTATTAATCTCATCAATCTCAGCACCACGTTTTAGCTCTCGAAGCTTATCTCCCAATTTACCTTTTTGATAAGCAGGAACCTTAAGTAGATTTTCTGCGATTGCGACCAGTGCTTTAGTGTCTTTTCCATAAAGAGGTATCAACCACTCGACAGCCTCAGGCCCTATTTTTTCATTCGGATATTTTTGCGCTAAATTGAAAAGAAGCTTCTTGCTGTGCTCTTTATCCGAATTTCTGTAATAAATTGCGGTTGTATAGATATCACACTCTTTCACTGATTTTTTGTCTTCCGGATACCATTTTATATAGTCCCGACATGCAAGGACATAAGAAGTCGCTCTTGGGGATAGCTTCCTAGGCTTCTTATCAAACTCAGGATTTAGCTTTAGAAGAACTTTGTACTCTGGCTCAAAATCCAAACCATAGGAATCCAGCATGTAACGAGAAACTTTCGAATGAATATTGTTGGCCTTTTTTGTTTGGGGATCAAACACAACTGCTTTATCTTTTCCTAGCTCAGCAATCTCTTGATACAGTTTTCCAGACTCTCGAAATTTCTTTTCAGCAAAGAAAATATCGGCCATCAAGTACTTAACTTCAGGCATTTCTTTTCCATGAGGGTAATTTTTTAAATAGAGAACATAGCCTCGAAGCGCCTCTCTATACGCGGCACTGTTATCATCTTTCTGACCAGCTTTGTGTAAAACTTTCGCGTAATAGATCAACTGGTCGCGAATCATAACCTGCGTTTCATCTATTGCCTGCTTATCTTCTTTATTAGCTTGGGCCCAACCGCTAGTTGGACCGTACATTTTCGGTAATGCCTCAAGCTCTTTCCACATCAAAGGGAACTTACTAAGCTCAAAATACAGTGAGATAACTTCCTTTTGCGCATCTGGAGTATCATCAGCATTCGGATAGATCGACTGGTATCGTTTATAGACTGCAATGGCCTCATTATAGCGCCCAATTTCAACCAACTGACTTGCCAACCGATTTAAAAACTTGCCGATATACTTCTCACCACCATGGGTTTTGTAATAGGAGATGGCCTGATCCACTTGCCTGACTTCGATCCAGGCATAAATCATGTCTTTTAATCCTTCTTCTTTTAGCTGATCATTGCCCTTAGCATTTCCACGACTAGCCGACGCAACAGTCTTCTGCCAATATGCAAGCGAGTTTTGATAATTTCCTAAATTGTATTCACACCATCCCAATTGAAAGAGCGACCATCCGTAGCCTCGACTTGTTTTGTATTTAAGAGCCTCTTTATATTTTATGATAGCGTTTCTAAAATCTTGCTTGCTAAAGAAAAAATCGCCCAATTGAAAATAAGCTTCGCCTGCTTTATTTGAGTTTGGAAACTTTTGAATCAATGTCGTGTATATTCGTGCGCTATCTTTCTCCTGCCCCAAATATTGCAATGAAATAGCTTGATTAAACATAAGCTCATCAGCAATTTTTGTACGAGGAAACTCTTTAAGTACATAAGCGGACTTTGAAGCTACTTGCTTCCAAACACCTTTAGAGACTCTATTGTCGACGATGGGAGCTTTGCCTTTTCCACCTGCCCTTGTCCACGCTTCAAACGCTCGATCGTACTTTCTAAATTCAGCATTAGCCTCGTATACTGCATTTTCCAAATATAAATTGACCAATCGTTCTAGCATTTGTAAACGGGCCGAACTTTTTGCGGGCAAAGTTCTTTCCGTTTTTTCATAGAATGAAATAGCTTTCTTAATCTCTGACGACAACTTACCTTCAGTCGCCATAACAAAAGCTTCGCCCCTGGAAATACTTGGTCCCTGCGCCTTAGAGGCTTCGTCAGACTTTTCGCGTTTTTTGGTTTGGACCGAACTTAAATTAACCTCTTCATGGTTTTTTTCTCGAGAGTCTGACCCTGCATTAGCAGCTGCGGGACTACTTTTTGCTGCCTGCGCAGCAGGAGCTGATTTCGCTGCCGCAGGTTTGGTGGCTTTTGCAGGTTTCGCGCCAGCTGCAAAACCTACGCTATTTACAATCAAGGCGGTAGACACAGCGATAACCGTCCGTTGTAAATGAATGAATGTCATAAAAATCCTCCAAACCAAAAAACCAGTCTAACTTTCTTTTTCAATCCAAATTCCTAAATCCAAAGGCGTTTATTTTCCAGGTGCTCCCGGAGGCGCATTTCCCTTTTCACTGCATCGATCGTCAATATTGTAAACATAATAGCCCAATTCATCTTCCCAATACTCGCCTTGAAACGGCCAATACTCAAGTTGTTGGTCAATATTTAAGGCCTGCAAGCCACCAATAAACTGCTTGCGATCATTTGCTTGCGTGACATTTAAACGTCTTCGGATTGTGTCAACTCGCCCTTCATACATGTCCGCTTGGACTAGCTTTGTTTGGTCTGAAAGCGATTTTAAATACTCCATATTGTCTGCCGCCAATGCATAAAGCCTTTCTGAGGCCCCGTTAACTGCGACCTGCTTTTTCTTGCCCAAAAAGCCGCGCAAATTCTCAGTTAAACCTGAGCTA
>JAPLFV010000272.1:11871-29438 GCA_026390495.1 Pseudomonadota bacterium
AGCCCATTTTCCTCCAACTTGACTTAGACGGGCCAACTCACGATCCGCAAGCTTCACAGTCAGCGCAGCTTCTTTAAAAGAGTCTGTCCTAGACAATGAATCCAAAATAGCCCAAGCGCTCTTAAAACTTCGCAGCGAACCATTTCTATACTCATATATCAGATTAAAGAGTCCAGTTTTCTTTGTTTGATACTCTTTCAATAGACCTCCAAGGTCTTTGAAAACTGGTTTATATCTATCTCTAAATTTTTCCAATCCAGTTTGAACCTCTTCAAAACGGCAAAGTCTGAGGTATGTGATAGCTTGCAAAATATAACTTTCAGGAAAGAATCGATTTTCAAAAAATGGCGAATGCAGGGTATGGATATTTCCCAACACGTTGTTATGCTTTGTCATCAAAAAGAAGGCCCAAGCAGATTCAAAAATGGCTTCAAGCCAATTGTCCGACTCTCTGGGGATTAATGCATAGTGCTGCAAAGCCTCGGTAAAATTTTTCGTTTCATAATGAACGCGAGCAATATTTAGATTGGTCATTTCCCTTAGCCACTCGTCATCACCAGCTTTGGAACGAACCGCTTCAAAATAACTAATGGCCCTGCTATGAGCACCTTGTCGATTGCTTATTACGCCTAGGTGAAACTGTGCTTTGGCATAATAGGGGCCACTTGGCACTCGTTTGAACATCGCCGCAGCTTGTTCAAACTTTCCTTCACCGTAAGCATCTGCTCCCATGAAGTAGAAATAGAAACCTCGTGCTGGCCCAGGCAATTGCTCGGCAGGAACCTTACCACCTCTAAACAGCTGGACCACATGACTTTGCCCCAAACTCGCAACCGCATTTATGGCTCCCATTTCTTCTAGAGCTTTTCTAAAAAAGACATTTGCCGGTCGAGGTCCTCTTCGAACGATGTCGCTGTAATATTTAGAGGCGGAATAATAAAAACCCTGAGCTTGCAGAGATTTTCCAAGTCCCCACTCAGCGTAGATCTTCTCACTGGCATTTCTGGGAGATGAGTAGGCCAAAAAGTATTGTGCAGCTGCCCCTTGATAATCACGTTTCGCCATCAGTTGTTGCGCCATTTGATAATTTGCTGAAGCGGACTCCGCAAAAATCAGGCACGACAATAACGTCGTCAATTGAATCACCAATTTCATTTTTGTAAGCAACTGAATCTGCATATAAACCTTCCCAAACTGGACTTACAAGAAAAACCCTGCACCCACCTGCATCGTTATATTCTGTTGCGACTGGGATTTACTCGCTGCTTCTGCAGGATTGCAGTCTCCATCCCGAGTATTGTAGGAAAAGGCATGAAGCCTAACATCCCACCGAATCGACGTTTTTTTATCAAGAAAGATCCGCTGACCGCCACCCAACCAGATCGTTGGATAGCTCTTTGTATTGGCTGCTGGAGGATCACTTGTCCCTCCAGTGGGATCATCACCAGATTTAGGGCAATGATCATAAATGTAATTGACGCCTGTCATCCCAACTCCGCCACCAAAAAATGTATCCAGGTAAATGACTCGACCACTGGATAACTGATATTTCCCGTAAACAGGAGTGTACAATACGCCACCTTGCATAAAATACTGAGTGCGCAATATTTGAGTCTTAATCTTAAAGCTTGAATCCAATGCTTTTTTATCATCTTTATCGATTGAGAAACCAAAAGCCGCAGCACCTTCAATCGCTATCGTTTCACTGAAGTGATAATCCAAAATACCAGTGGCCAAATAAGTATAAATAAAGGACTGATTCATAACGACTGACATCTGCGCGCCGGTTTCCAAACGGTTTGTCTTAGTAAAATATTTAGGACGTATAACCCGAATGTCATATTTTTCAAACTGCTCGGCGCCCCACGCAGGCACCACAGGCAAAAATAAAATTAAAGCGGACAATGCGCCTATTGCAAAACACTGAAATCGAGATTTAACTCGATCTCCAGTTATCAATGATTTTTTCCCCATCCATGCCAGCATAAAGTCACTCCAAACCAGACTCAATTAAGCTCTTTTTGAACCATCAATTTAAACTGAACAAACTCCGCTTGCTGAGCCGAAAGCATGACACGCTTCATCAATTTAAAACGATGTGTTTTGTCCATCTCCATGGTCAAAGCGCCAGTACTACCTTTAGCCGTTGGATCATCTGATTTAGCCTTCGACACCCGTTTATTGGCCTCTGCCAATTTCTTTAACTCTTCATAAACAGGGAAAATCGCTCCCTGGGATTGATCCTTTACTGGAACATCTCCCGCCTCTAGGGTACTAATCAATCTATCATTCACTCGCAATTCGGTTTTAGAAACAACAATAGTTGGGATTTCATCTAGAGCAATAATGGTGTTTGACTGAGGCAATTCAATACCGGCCTCCACGTCATGTGAAACAGGATCCGAGCTAAAGCTCATAAGCAAAAATGTGATCAAAATTGAAAAAATGTCCAACATGGGATTTAAATTAAGACTTAACTGGTCTTTACTACTGCCGCCTGCGCTAGCCATAACAATCTCCCTTTCATCTCTACGCCGATCCCTGATACCCAAGAATTCGCAAAAATAAACTTTCTATTTCAACATGACACTTCCCATAATGACCTTGGGATACACGTAAACCTTTGCGAGATTTTCAGCCTTTTCTCGAGCCTTTGGGTCCTTTTCTTTACCCTCCAAGGCATCCTTTGCTAATGGAAAAACAATATCTTTGTCTTTTTCGGTTCTAAGCATAACGCTATCCATCACGGCACTCAATGATTCCCACAAGACGTCATCTTCGCTAAACAGGTTCAATTTATCTGTATCTGGCGTGTCTTTGCGAATCTGAATCACCTTGGTGTGTAGCTGATCGAGCCCTTCTTTAGTGTTTGGAAATTCAAATTTTTGCTCTTGAGTCGGAGGCATACTATAAGAAGTTGCAAGTTCTATTTTGTCCTTGGCAACATCAACCGTCACCTTAAACTCTCGCGCATCTTTCGGATCCTCTGGGGGGGGAGTCGAAGAAAGAAACGGAATTTGAACTTCCAAAATACCTACGGACAGAAATACAGCGGTAAACAATAGAAACGTGTTTAGCATTGAAAAGATATCAATGAATGGCATGATATTTAACGCAATATCTTTATACTCAACTTTGCGAAGTTTTCTTCTTTACTTTTCTTTCCAAACGCAAACCACTTCCTAAAATCTAAAATATCAACCAATCAATCTTGGCTGCCTTTGATTTTCATTTTTCTGGTGTACAGCAAATCAAGTAATCTTGCAGAATTGGCGTTAATATCATCGACGATTGCCGTTTGCTTCAGCATCAAAATTCCATAAGCCAAAAGAATCAGCAGCGCTGAACCGAGACCAAACGAAGTCGCGATCAAAGCTTCGGCAATACCCGAAGCAAGTAATTGTTGTTTTTGGGATCCCGTCGCTGTCGATGCGGCAGCAAAGGACTTCATCAATCCAAACAATGTCCCCATCAAACCACACAAAGTAGCAACGTTGGCCGTGGTTCCCAAGAAGGGAAGCAAACGTGTAACCTTCGGCAGTGCCTCTAAGGTTGCGTGGTCCATTGCATTTGAGATCTCTTCTGTTGAGTCATTTGCCCGCATTAGGCCTTGCGCCAATACATGGGGCAAAAGTTTTGGTTTCGCTTTTCGACAAAGTCGAATGGCATTCTCGATAGAATTATTCATTACCATTTTTTGAATGTTACTCATAAATCCAGCACTATTGGCCAAGTCGAACTGGATCCAGTACCTAAAAATTCGTTCTGCAATGATGACCAGCGAAATGACTAGCGTCGCCAAAATAGACGACATCACCGCAGGTCCGCCTTCGTGCCACAATTGTTTAATCTGATCCATCGCGTCATGCCCCCCAAAAAAAGATATTCAAAAAAATGCTAATTAATGAGTTTTACTAATATTTTAGAGATTTGAGAGATCAGAAGTCAACCTTAGGCCCGAAGAATCTCCAACATTGCAAAACGATGCAAATATCCTGAGCAGTATAAGTGCTTCTATATATAAATTTAATTGTAGACTCTGGTGTTATCATCAAGCCTACGCTAGAATGGTGCGATTGGTTCCTTTGGCTCCATATGTCTAGTTTGTACGCAGGTCCGCTTTGCGTGAATGGTCCAACATGTTTTGGTTTACTTGGTTTTGGTTTACTTGCAGATAGTTCAGGATATTGATTTCTAAAATTGAGGAGACGTGAAATCCATGAAACATCAACTTCAATCCGAAGACGTTACATTTTTTACTACGAAGCATAAGGAATTCCTGGGGTGGGCCCGCAAGAACTCCATGTGGCCCTATCCATTTGGAACAGCCTGCTGCGGAATTGAATACATGTCAGTCGTTGGCCCGAAGTTTGACATTGCGCGCTTTGGCGCAGAGGTCGTTCGCTTTTCTCCACGTCAGGCAGATCTTATGATCGTTGCCGGCACGATTACCGAGAAAATGGCTCCCGTTATCAAAAAAGTTTACGACCAGATGTCCGAACCAAAATGGGTTATGGCAATGGGTGCCTGTGCCTCCAGTGGTGGCTTTTATCGCGCGTACCATGTACTGCAAGGTGTCGATAGAATTATTCCCGTAGATGTCTATGTTGCCGGCTGTCCTCCAACTCCAGAGGCGGTAATTGCTGGTCTTATGTGCCTTCAAGATAAGATTACTGCTGATGCTAAGCGCGTTGCACCGTCTGAGGTATAAAATACAATGACGGGCAAGGATGCCATACTATTCATCGAAACTCCTGGCCAGCCATCGCTGCCTGCGGCAGCTTCAATGTTTGTAGCCTCTTTTGGAGCCAGGATGATATCGACGACATCTGTCGAACAGGGTTGTTCTATCATCGACAATCTTAAAGACGAGCAGCTTTTAGCAGTCGTTTCGAATACTGCGTCTATCGAACTCTTTCAAAAAACTCGGCAATCGTGTCACGCCGCGCAAAATATATTAATCACTGCTGATACTATTTTTTCTTACAGCGAAGACCTAAAAGGTTTGGACAGTGTTTTGATAGACCACGTGATTGCAAATACGACTTCCGAGTGGGTTAACAATGAACTACGGGTTACTCTCCAAAAAATAATTAAGAGAGATATTTTTGGAGTCGATAAATATCTCAATTCTCAGAATGATATACAATGCATCACAATTAAGACTTCGAAAGATCGAGATCACTGCAATCAAGTCGTACAAAAATGGGTTGAAAGCTGTGGATTTGGTAAGAATGTAGGTCGCCTTGCATTTGGTATTACAGAAGAACTCTTAATGAATGCCATATACGATGCACCCGTAGCAGGCGGTAGAAAACATTATGAGGAGCTCGAAAGAACAGCGCATCGGGAATTGCAACCTGACGAATATGGAAAGCTGACCTACGGCACAGACGGAAAAACTTTGGCGCTTTCTATATCCGACCCGTTTGGAGCATTTCAGCGAGAAAAGTGGTGGCAATATGTTCGTAAAATTTTGCGACGTGACGACCCAGATAGTCTGATTGATACCAAAAAGGGTGGTGCAGGATTAGGGATCTTTAAAATGCTTTATAGCAGTCATGGTGTCGTTTGCAACGTCCAAAATGGCAGGCAAACAGAAGTGATTGTTCTAATCGATTTATCGCAGCCGATTCGCGACTTTTCTGGAATGCCACGCTCTATGCATTATTTTAATTTGGACTCAGCGACTTAACCTGAAGCCATTTTTAATATGAATTTGTTTCATTGAATTGTGAAAATGACAGTAAACCTATTGAACGAGAAAGAGGACAATCATGGCAAAAATCAAAGTTAAGAATCCAATTGTTGAAATGGACGGCGACGAAATGACCAGAATTATCTGGGCAGAAATTAAAAATAAATTGATCCATCCCTTCCTAGACATTGACCTCAAGTATTTCGATTTGGGAATGGAAAACCGTGATAAAACAGATGATAAAGTTACGATTGAAGCTGCTGAAGCTATCAAAAAATACGACGTAGGAATCAAATGCGCAACCATTACCCCTGATGAAGAGCGCGTTAAAGAATTCAAACTCAAAAAAATGTGGAAGAGCCCTAACGGAACTATAAGAAATATTCTTGGTGGTACTGTGTTTCGCGAGCCAATCATTTGCTCCAATGTTCCTAGATTAGTGCCGAATTGGAAAAGACCAATCGTTGTCGGCCGACATGCCCACGCCGATCAATACAAAGCGACCGACGTAAAGATTCCTGGACCAGGAAAACTGACGATGGTGTTTACCCCCAATAGTGGAGGTTCCCCTCAAACTTGGGAGGTTATGGATTTCAAAGAACCAGGCATAGCAATGGGAATGTACAATACAGATGAGAGCATTCAAGGCTTTGCCCGCAGCTGTTTTGCCTATGGCCTCAATCGAAAATATCCCGTTTATCTGTCGACTAAAAACACAATTCTTAAAACCTATGACGGCCGCTTCAAGGATATTTTTCAAGAGGTTTTCGATAAAGAATACGCCGCCGAATTTAAAAAAGCGGGCCTCACCTACGAACATCGCTTAATCGATGACATGGTCGCACAGGTCCTCAAATGGGACGGCGGAATTTTATGGGCATGTAAAAATTACGACGGAGACGTGCAATCAGATACCGTTGCTCAAGGCTTTGGTTCATTAGGATTAATGACATCTGTCTTGATGTGCCCAAATGGCAAAACAGTTGAAACTGAGGCTGCCCATGGAACAGTGACAAGGCATTACCGAGAGCACCAAAAAGGAAAGCCAACCTCAACAAATCCTATAGCCTCTATATTTGCATGGACTTGCGGAATTGCTCATCGAGGAAAGCTAGATGGAACTCCTGAAGTAACCGAATTTGCGAAGAAACTAGAACAAACATGCGTTGAAACCGTTGAAGCAGGATACATGACCAAGGATTTAGCCGTATGTATTCATGGCAACACTCCACCCGCGGGCAGTTACATGAATACAAATGATTTCCTTGCAAAACTCGCCGAGAATTTGCAAAAGAAGATGCGCTAGTAGACCTTCAAATTTGATCTTTCACAAACTACAAACAAACCCTAGCAACTTACGCCCGCTTTCAGATAGCCGATAACTGGCATCTGAAGGCGGCATAGTTCCTCCGCTCAAATGTCGCAATATCGACCTCTGATATTCCTTTAGGTAGGCCGTCTTTGAAAAAGAAACGGCTCCAACTCCATCGTGGCAACTTGAGCAGTCTTTTGAAATTATATTCAACGCAGAAGTACCATCGATAGGACTTTCCGAGTTAGTCGAACAAAAATCCGCAATCTTAGATACTCTTGCTGTCAGCCAATTCTTAAGAAAAGTCTTTTCGCGATCATTAAACGGTGTGGCAAAATCTGGTGGCATCGGTCGTTCAACATTTTGAAAAACTCGGTCAAAAATTAAGTCTGCATTTTTTTGCAAAGCAAAATAACTTTCTTCGCCTAGAGTATTGACAGTCATCGGAGTGTTGCTAGGTACAAACTTGCTTCGTTCTGATTTCGCGACATGGCAATTTGCACACTTTCTATTGATCAAATGACTGATTCCCGAGTTCCAACCTGGATCGCTTCCTGAAAACTCAATTTCTTCTGCAGGTTGGTCGCCCAAATCATAAGACTTACCGCAGCTCATCGTCAAAGTTAGTACTAGAAACAAAATGATCCTAAAAAATAAAGAAGCATTCAATTTCGGTGTAGCTATGATCTCAGCATTAAAATAGTTAGATTGAGGCAATACAGAAGTATGCTCCCAAGAATACCTACCTATATATTTTCTATTTTGCCACATATCTCGTCCCTACTTCATCGATGACAATTTGTAATTTGCTGCGAGAAAAAACCTCGTCATAGCCACTCTTTCAGGAACAATACTATGTCCAACACCTAAATTGAGCCAATTGGCAAATTCACGCCCAATACTTACTTGGTAGGTGAGTTTAGAATCATTATCTGTCAATGAAATCGACGTTTGATCAAATGGAATTGAAAACTGACTAACAACCTGACGATTTGCAACAAGTCCAGACATCCAAAATGCAAATGGTAAACGACCAATTGAGACCGATGAAAACAGCATTGTCGAATTGACAACAAAGTCATCTTCAGCATCCAAAGACGTAATGGCCCCTTTTGCCGTCAAATCTGACTTCTGCATTCCCAGCTCTAAACTGGGTTCGCCAAATGAAGTCACACATCTCAACATCAGAGACCCTCCAAATGACCTCTGCTGAACTTCAATCTTTAACCCCACTAATTTTTCTGAGCCTTTTGGAAGGAGTCCGCCCCAAAATCGCGCTCCAGGCCTCAAAACTCCCCAAGACCATGGAAACAACTCGACTTGAAATGTCGGTACTGCATGCACGGGAGACGAGGGTACCTTTTCAGATTTTGACCCCACTGTAGGATTCACTTTGGGTAGCATACTCACGACTGATTTTATTCCAACCTTTGACTCTGTCTGACTAAATTCGCCCATCGGCAGATTATCAAACAATGTGGCACTAACATGCTGCAGTCTTTCGGCCTGCTGCTCCCAGGTTACGGTTTCAGAAAAGGCAATTGACTGATCGAGCGGAAACGCCCCTCCAGCAATGAATAAAATCGTCAGTAACTTAATTGTCAATTTTAAATTCACTATCTTTGCTTTCATGAATCTGTTCATATTCTGTTAGGAATGTAAGTTCAATCGCTTTAGAACATCGGCTATCCTGTCAATTGTAGGATACCTGCAGGTAAAACTACAATACCACAAATTTTTTCCATACTATGCCCAGACGACAAAAAACCTCCGGAGCAATAGCTACAGAGGTCTGAAAAGTCTCAAAATTGGCACCGCAATCAGGCATTCACCTGGGAGCGAGCTTAAACATCAATTATTTACATTCGTAAGTGATTCGCCATTCAGTCACTTGTTTAGCAACCGCTTCAGTTTCGGAAGATGGGCCTCCCATGCCTAAGCCGCCAATTGAAAATCCACTTGAAGGCTTATTGTGCTCTGTGTTGCTCTTAGTTGCTGTACCAACAACTGCTTCGCCTTCTTCTGTGACCTCAGCTTTTTTTCCAGCACAAGTCTGATTCATAATCTCGTCGCCTTTTGCACGCGATCTAGGATCTTGTGGGTGAGACAATGTCACAACTCCGCCTTTTCCAGGTTTCATAGAAACCGAACGTGCCGAGGTTGGATCATAAGCACAGGATGACAAAGCAGAAATCAAAGCCAATAAAATAACTCGCATTAAAAATTCCTCCCAAAAACTTGTACAACTTAGTCTCACCATGAGAAATCAGTCTACAAATCACACATCAACCCAATCGACACAATACGCCAACTCCTGAAACATCTTTGTCTGATTAAGTGTCTTTTACGCTAAAAGGAATGTTCAATATTGTCAATGAATATACACAATGACCACAAGGAAGTTGTTCGATCATGTTCGACCTTTTAAAAATTCAACTATAACCTTCCAGATGTTTAATCTAGAATTGTGTAAGAGTATAAATAATCTACAAGCCAAATTTCTAAATCGGAATTAAAGTGTTCGAGAATTTTCTAAAAAAATTTGCCGACATCACGGCATGGATCTCTGTCGGCGTTTTGCTGTCTGGAGGAGTGGTGCTTCGACATTCCCTTTTCGGTAAGGCCGAAATCGTCGAATTCAATCAATGGGGCCTACTTCTTCTGCCTGCATTCCTATGTGTCTTTTTCAACCTCAATGGTTGGCGCGATCTTAATTTTATTCGATCCTTGAAAAATGTCTGGGACCGATGTTCACCTGATGTCGTTCTAAAATTAGTCATCATCTTGATTCCATTCCTCCATTTTCTGGCCCTGGTGCATCGTCATTACAGTTTTCACTCCAATTGGGATTTAGCTATTTATAGCAATGCCTGTGCAAATTCACTGCACTCGTCACTGCGAAACCACACCACTCTCATGGCAGATCACATTGAACCAATTTTGGGCCTGTTGACTCCGTTATGTAGCAACTTAAACCCAGCCATCACTTTGCTTGCAACTCAATGCTGCGCCTGGTCGATCGGTGCATTTGGAGTCTATAAAATCTCTTTGTCTTTACAGCACTCAAAATTGCTGAGCAGCTTGTTTGCGTTTTTGTACTTAACATTTTCCGGACATCAAACAATTTCTTACCTGGACTTTCATACCTACGGTCTTTCGTTGGCAACGATTCCATGGATTTTGTTTGGGTATCGTCAAAACTCAAAAATACTAATAGTGGCAGTAGTTGTTCATTTAGCAATCAAGGAAAACACTGGACTATTCATAGCTGGACTAGGCCTATTTGCCCTGACGGAAAAGCGATTCAAGGTTGGAGGAAGTTTATTTATTGTCGGCCTGTCAGTTTTTGCAATTTGCATGTTAATCCTATATCCCTATTTCAGAAACGGTCAAGAATCCGAATATTTTTCAAAATACTATGGCCACCTTGGACATAACTTCAAAGAGTTTGCAGTAAATATTTTTCTTAAACCAAAAGTTGTATTTGAGACTTTGATCTCATTAGAAAAAACAATATATCTATTCAAAATTTTTACTCCCTTTCTATTTATTCCTCTATTTAGGCCTAAATATTTGCTCCCCATAGGTGGGCCACTTGCCATTTCGATATTGAGCAACGTGCCCTACATGTACAGTACGGATTTTCACTATGAGGCAGAAATATATCCCTGGCTTTTTGTTTCGACCATCGTCTTGTTGGGTGAAGAAAACTGGAATTCATCTCATTTGCTTCATTTTTTACCACGGCTTATTAATAATAAGATCAGAGTCCCTTTCAATCGAGTTTGGGTCTTTGTCAGTTGGATCATCATTTTTTTTACTGGCGCGATGCCGCAAAGCCGAATCTCCTACTATATGCCAAGCAGAGCCAACTTAGAGCTTGCTGCAGCCTTGCAACAGCTCGAACATGACTATCATCACTGTAACATTTCTACATTGGCTCAATTGGCGCCTCACCTTTCCCGAAATCAAAACCTAACACTGCTTTCTGACCTATCCATTTCTAATATGGTCGTGGTTGCATTCCCTCGACGCAGCCAAGGTTGGGATTTTGACGCCGAAAAAATGAAACTTGAGCTTTATCCGCTACTTGATCAAAAATTCTCAGAAAAAATTTTTCCGTTACCTCATGATCAAAGTTTTCAAGTTTGGACTAATGACAGTTGCAAACAGTCTCCAAAAAAATCTTAAATTGAGGTCCATCGATCTTTGCAAAGTCCGCCTGATAGCAAATCAATGTTTGACGATTTTCAACCACTTTGGCCATTCATCTCAGGCAACTCACAAACCGTTGCCAGCCAGTTTTGGCCACAACCAAAACAAATATGTGGCGATTTTGTTAGACAGTTAGTTCCCATTGGGATGGAAGGCGACCTATCTATTGCGATCAATCGACCCAAAGATTGGACGTCAAACCGATCGATTGTTGTCTTGATTCATGGATTAACGGGTTCAGAAGATTCCACCCATATCGTTCGACTTTCGCATCGTCTCGTCAATGAACGATATCTCTGTATTCGGATGAACATGCGAGGATGCGGCCCAGGTTCTGGCCTTGCGCGCGGGATATATCATAGTGGTCGAAGCGAGGATATCGATGCGGTCCTAAAATGGACGAGTTTGCAGTTCCCTGATTCACCTATCATTGCAATTGGAGTTTCTCTTGGCGGCAATGCACTACTTAAACATGCAGGTGAACTTGGCCTACAATCCAAAACACGAAAAAGTAGCCATCTTAAAGCAGTTATTTCGATCTCTGCTCCCATCGACTTAGCGGCAAGTTCGCGCCTTCTCAGTCATCAAAAAAATTCTGTTTTAAATCGCTATTTTTCTTCGAGACTTCTCAAGCATGTTTCAAAAATCAACAAGCAATGGCCAGACTCAATTCCATCCATAAATCAGAGTTACAATAAATCATCTTTAAGTTTAGCCGAGTTCGACGAAGTCTATACCGCTCCGGCTAGCGGATTTTTGAATGCTGCGGACTATTATACACGATGTAGTGCATTGCCTTTGCTGCGCCATATAAATGTCCCGACAATCTTGTTAACGGCCAAGGACGACCCAATTGTAGATTGGTCCTGTTATCCGAATAATGATGGAAATCCAAAAATTAAAAGCCTGATAACCAAAAGCGGAGGACATGTCGGATGGTTGTCCAGCAAAAAAATTGGAACCTGCGACCGATTTTGGATGGACGATCGCGTGATCAACTGGATTTCAGAAATCAATCAATATCAATCTCATTCAATCGATGATGAATGACTCGATGATTTAGCCAAATTTTTAAATTGTTTTGGTAATGCTTTAACTAACCATCGAGAGCGAATATATTTTCCCTCTTCAAGCTTGGCCCAGTCGCCATCAATATCAACGTGAACTTTTGCGCCACCTGTCACAATTCCAATAGAACGAGAGTATCGATTCGGTTCGACGCGAATGTGAAGTTTCTCAGCTTTTATAAATCTTATCTCTTTACCCGTACCTATTTCCGTAGTGACACCCTCAGGCACAGACGAGCTTGACGTTTCTTGAACAACAATAGAAGCATCATTCACTACGCCTTTTTTCGCAGAATTCTCAACTATCTGATTATTATTTTGCAGTTCTTCCTGAGGTTTATCTTCGACGGCGGAGCCGGATTGAACTGAAGCTACGTCAACTCTATCAGAATTTCTGGACTGAGAATTAGAATGAGACTCTTCTGAAGGATTCACTTTTGAACTTTCGACAACTTGCGGTGGCACATTCGGTAACGTTGACCTCTCAAGTGTCGATACGGGAATGGATTCGCCTGAAGGAATTGATGACTCGGCCACCTTTGGGATCGCACGCCTAGATGGTTGTTCCTTTTCAGCCAATTCTATCTTGGGTGGAACCTCGGATAAGGTTGGCATTGATGAATTGGAGGGCCCTCTTGGGACAAACGATGTGTCGTCTCCTGAGGCCGCTGCAAGTTTTGGAAGATTACCTTCTGCCGGAAGAGCAACTGCATCAGGATCAATATCAAGATCGGCAAACGCTTCTTTTTCGTGCATAGGCGTTTTGATAACACATGAACTATAGGCGATCATTGCCATCACAATAGAAGCAATACGCCTAAAACTCATCAATCTCTCCATTGAAAACCCCCCGTTCTTGCTATCCTCTGAAGCTTTCCTCGACCATTGACTTAAGTTTATCAAGTCCCTTGAAACCTTCTAAACGACCCTTCATTTCACCGCCTACAAATACAAAAAACATAGGAAGGACCTCGGTATCGGCAATCTCCAATATCTCGGGATAATCGTCAGTTGAAATTTGGGCAAAAGTCATATTATGCTCGTTGCTAGCTTCGAGACGGTCAGTGGCAGGAATAGCTAATTTACAGGCACCGCAACCCTTTTTCCAAAGCTTCAAAAAGATTGAATGACCTTTTTCTAGGTTCACTTTTAAATCATTTGGCGACCAATCCTGCATATAACTTCTCCCAAACAGACCCAAATGGCCTCATGACTTTGATGCTTTAATAGACCATGAACACTATCAAATCAGCAAAACAATAGGCAAGCCCTGACTTGCTAGTTCTTTAAGGTCCGCCATTTTCACTCTTAATTTCAATCATTGCAGCTTGTTACATTTCTTTTTAGGACTTGCTCTAGAACCGCTTTTTCGGGTATGCTCCGCCGCCTGCTGGCGTCTGCTTAGACTTGCAACAAGAAATCCTTAACAAGTAGAAGTTACAGTTAAGTCTTTCTAAAATTCAAAGTCTATTTAAGCTGCTGACAGTCCGTTCGACAAAACGATCACTATTTAGGAGTGCCTGACCGATGACACTACACCGAAAACTTACTGGATTCGCATCACTACTTGTTTCTTTTGGGCTCTCGTCTACGTCGATTATGGCCGCTGACAAAGTCATTATTATTTCTCCTCATAAGAAGTCTATTCAGAATGAATATTTACCTGCATTCAAAAGCTGGTACAAAACCAAATTCAAAACAGACGTTGAAGTGGACTGGCTGGATCAAGGTGGCTCCAATGATGACGTGAAATTTATCATGAGCAAATTCAAATCAAATCCAAACACCTCAGGTATTGATATTTTTTGGGGCGGCGGAAGTACGACACATACTGAAATTACTAATGCAAAACTCGCCGACAAACTTAACTTGAGCGCCGAAACCAAGAAGAACATTCCAGCTGATGTCGGCGGATATACTCTCGGAAATAAAGAAGGCACCTACATCGCTCAAGCGCTCTCTTCATTTGGAATATTTTTTAATAAGATCCTTCTGAAAATCGAAAAGCTGCCAGAACCTGCCACTTGGGAAGACTTGGGCAACGTAAAATTCAAAGATAAGATTATTTTGACAGACTCTAGAAAATCTGGAACTGCATCTGTTTCCAATCACATCATCATTGAGAGTCTTGGCTGGGAAAAAGGTACCGAACTATTATTTCGACTTGCAGGTAACGCCAAACAATTTGCAACCACAAGCTCCGATCCGATTAAGGCAATCGTCGCTGGTGATATCGCAGCAACTTTGGCGATTGATTTCTATGCGCTTGCTAAAATTGGCGATATCGGCGCTGATAAATTAGGATTCTCATTGCCCGAAGGCAAAACTGTCATCGAAGGTGACCCAGTAACGATTCTTAAAGGTGCGCCTAACAGACAAACTGCTGATCGCTTTGTGGAATATATTCTGTCTACAGAAGGTCAAACAATCCTTATGCTACCAAAAGGTGCTGCTGGCGGCCCCAAAAGTGAAACATTGGGAAGACTTGCTGTAAATTCTGAAGCATACAAAATCACAGAGGGAAAACGAACGAATCAGTTAAACCCTTTTACGGCTAAAGGATTTTTAAAATACGATGCTGACAAAGCTGCAAAAGTCAGAAAGGTCTTTGATGATCTATTGGGTGCATCGATGATTGATACTCATAAAGAGCTTCGCGAAGCTTGGACAAGGGTGATAGCAAAAGGCGCGACACCGGCCGATGTCGCCGCATTTTCAAAACTACCTGTGAATCATTCTGATCTGCAAAAGCTTAGTTTGAAATGGGATGATTCCACATTTAGAAACGAGCAGATCAATAGTTGGGTAAAATTCTCAAAAGAGAAATTTGCTTCAGTTGCAAAGTAATTAAAACATATAGATAGGCATCATTAGTCTATTTTCTCTTTAGATGAATTGAACTTAATAAAATATTTTTTGATTCATCTAACGAGTTGAGATTAGCTCATTTAGTATAACGCTCAGCCTCATGCTCGCCATTTTGCAGGAACCACTATTATGGAAGTGAATTTCAAGAACGTCACAAAAAAGTACGGCAACACGATTGCTGTAAAAGACCTTAATCTAAAAATTGAAAGTGGTGCATTGCACTTCTTATTAGGTCCCTCAGGATGCGGCAAGACAACCACCCTGAGAATGTTAGCCGGTCTTGAAAAAGTCACTTCTGGAGCGATATTTTTTGATGGAAAGGACGTCACAAACTTACCGGCAGCAGATCGCGGAATTGGAATGGTGTTTCAAAACTATGCGCTTTGGCCCCATATGTCGGTAAGAGAGAATGTCGCTTATGGCCTGAAATTGCGCAATCTTTCCAAATCTGAAATCGAGGGTCGAATCAATGAAGCCCTACAAATCACCCAATTGACACCGTTTGCGTCTAGAGCTCCTGGACAACTTTCAGGTGGGCAGCAGCAACGGGTTGCACTGGCAAGAGCGCTTGCAATTCGTCCAAACGTGTTATTGCTTGACGAACCTCTATCAAACCTAGATGCAAAACTTCGTCTCGAAATGCGCGACAATATATCACGAATTCACAAGCAAACAGGCATTACCACACTTTATGTCACTCACGATCAAAAAGAAGCACTATCGATGGGAACTAGTATTTCCATTATGCATGGTGGCAACCTCATTCAAACAGGCACTCCTAGGTCCCTTTACCGTGAGCCAGCAACACCCTTTATCGCTGGTTTCATAGGTGAAACAAATATTATTCCTGGTCGTTTAAAGTCAGTGGAATCAGATCATGTTATTGTTGCGACATGTCTGGGTGAGATTAAGTCAAATCGATTTTCTAAAGGTTTAGGTATTGGTAAAGACGTTTATGTCTCAATCAGACCTGAAGCCATCCAACTGGAACTCAAACATTCAGGACAAAGTCAAAATCGTTTTGAGGTGAATCTTCAACACCTGACCTATCTCGGTGAAAGCGAACAGCTTCAGCTGGTCAAAGGAGATCTTTTCCTTAAAGCGAACCAGTTCAACGCAGCTGATCACGGTTTGAATGATGGTGACGGAGTACGAATATATTTGCCAGAAACTGATACGCTGGTTCTGCCTCCTGACTCAAATTTGGGAGCGAATACTTAAGCCATGCAACACACCGCACCTTCCACATCTATTCGTAAATTGGAGTCATCCTCGTCAAGGGCAAGATTTTTTAGTAATTTTGTTGGCTATGGAACAGTAGCAGCGACCTTAGTGATGATTGGAGTCTTCCTATTGCTGCCAATGGGAAACATCATGATTCAGGCTTTTCGTGATGCAGACGGCTTTACACTCAATTATTTTTCATTACTTTTCCAAAATGAATTGATGATGGAAGCCATCTTCAACTCATTCTTAGTCGCTCTCGCCACAACGATCGCGTGCACCATACTTGCGCTGCCTTTGGCAGTGATCGGCGCAAAGGTCGACTTTTTTGGAAAGCCACTTTTGATGGGGCTCCTACTCACACCAATGGTTATGCCGCCATTTGTCGGAGCGATTGGATTTCATCGATTTTTTGCACGTTACGGCTCAATCAATTTATGGCTGATGGACTTAAATATTATCAGTGAGCCGATTGAATGGCTTGCTGAAGGCAACAAATTTTGGGCCGTTGTGATTTTGGGTGTCATGCACCTTTATCCCATCATGTACCTAAATCTTGTAGCGGCGCTTGCCAACGTTGATCCTTCTCTTGAAGAGATGGCTACTACATTAGGTGTAAAAAGGTGGCGCCAGTTTAAAGATATCGTCTGGCCATTAGCACGACCAGGCTATTTTGCAGGAGCAATCATTGTCTTTATTTGGTCTCTCACTGATTTAGGCACTCCGCTTTTGATTGGTTTTCAAGATGTGATTCCCGTGAGGATTTTCAATCTGGTTACGGATATTAATGAAAACCCTGTGGGCTTTGCTTTGGTGTTTTTAGTCATTGTTATGACGGTCGGGTTTTTTCTGATTTCTAAAAGCACTTTGAGCGGTACTAAGTATGATATGATGGCTCGTGGGCACGTTACGAGCAGCGTGCGCAAAGCCGGCTTTTTCTCTACCATATTAATTTACCTCGGTTTAATTTTAGTCATATTATTCGCATTGTTTCCGCACATCAGTGTTCTTATCACCAGCATCTCGCATAAATGGTTCATGACGCCATTGCCCTTGGAATATACCTTTGAGCATTACGAAAAGATTTTTAATCAAGAACTTCCTTTGACTGGTATCAAGAATTCTATATTCCTTGCAAGCATGTCGACACTATTGGATATCGTCCTTGGATGTTTGATTGCAT
>JAPLFV010000354.1 GCA_026390495.1 Pseudomonadota bacterium
AGCAATTATCATTCTGAAGAATCCAGATGAATTGAAAGATTAGCTTTAAGACTTATAACATTTAAATCGCGACGTGCAATTGGGATCATGATCTGTTCAATGAACTTGTTTTAGGGTTTGGCATTAATGCAAATTCTAGTTTTTTCTCTATGAATCAGATCGTGAATCCTGATCTGTTTTGATCTTAAGTCAATGTCTTAGTACCGTCATAAAGGAATTGCCGCGGATCTTCACTTTGATCCTGCGGCAAATTTTAAAGATTCAATTATTATATATTTCTCAATGATTCAAACTTTATCAATGGACCAAGTTGATCGCACCTTTCAATGAGCCAGAGTTATTGTTCCACTGTCCGACATCCCAAACTCCCATATAAAGTCTGGTAGTTCCTTCTGGAACAACAACTTTCTGAATTTCACCGGAATCTGTTTTCCCGTCTCCAACAAAGAAAACTTGGCCTAGCAAAGGTTTTAACGTCTTATAATTTCTTTCGGTGTCAGATGTAAAATCTAATCGAGCAGGTGCGGGTGAACTAGATGGATCATTTGGTCCAATAAAGACGGCAACCATCGAAACTAGAGGGGCTACGATGTCAGATTTTCCCAAGGTGGCACCTAATGCATGACCCGACAGCTGTCCGTTCCCTTCAGGAGAATTTGCTCCAGCAGTGCCACCGCCATGGGAAAGATTCCCGGTCGTATTAAAAGTTAGAGTAGCGCCTGGTGTTAGGCAAGCAGCATTCTTTGTTGCCTGGATTTCAACGGGCGAAGTTGACGTAGCTCTATCTACGTTGTCACCTCTTTTGAAATTATAACTAATTGTCGCTGAGGTTGGAGCACCAGCAAAATAAATGTTTGCCGTACCTGGTATTGCATATTCAGCTGAACACTGTTCAAGTTTACCAGTGCCTTCTTGTGTGTCCACTGACTCAGGGGAATCAATGCTATTACCTGGATTCTGCTCTCCATTTTTGCCGCTTGGCTTTTTGTTTGCCTCTTTTTTGCCTGCGTTTGCAGCAGAGTTAAATGCCTGCTCACTGCACGAAACAAAGACCACGGCCAAGAGTGACATTAAAATTGATTGTATTCGTATATTCATAATCTGTGTACTCCCTTAAAAGAGTTATCGGATCGTGGGCGCATTTGCCTTAGGGTTGAATGTATGTGTCTAATTTTATTTATATCTTTAGCCCCAATTTCAGTTTCTATACATTCATCTGACATCCTGGTTAAAGCCATAACTTAGTGGTGTTTTTCGAATTTGTTCGGGTAGAATATGCCGATGAATCATATAGAGAAAAAGTTTATTGAGTCGACGTGGTTTGCTTTGAAGGGTAAACCTGCTGATTTGACTTTACTTAGTCTTTGTGGGGAACCTCAAGGATTGTCGTCAAAATATGAAGTCTCTAGTTTCGCGGCCAGCGCCGTAGCCATTGCAAACCTTTCAGTAGCAACTTTGCTAAATGAAAAAATGGAGCGACCCATTTTTTCTAAAGTTGAGGTTTCGAGAACTCACGCTTGCGCGTCGTTTATCTGTGATCGTTTGGCAACCCCCATTGATTGGAAATTTGATCAAGATCCATTTGATGTATCAGGGAACTATAAAACAAAAGATGGGTGGATTCGAATTCATACTATGTATCATCATCATCTATCTGCGGTTTTGCAGGCACTAGGATGTAATGCCAATCGAGCTATTGTTGCGGACATGATTAGTCAATGGAAATCTTCCGATTTAGAGATGGAAATTGCTAACAAGGGTGGAGCTGCTGCGATGCTTCGACGTCCCGAGGAATGGTCTTCTCATCCTCATTCACAGTTTGTGGATACAGAGCTGTTGTTCCGGTATTCAAGTTCTAATTTGACTCGAGGTGAAAGCCCCTTTCTTGAAAGACCCTTTTTGCGAGATCGCCCACTAGAAGGATTGAGAGTTCTTGACCTAACAAGAGTGTTAGCCGGGCCTATTGGAGCAAGATTTCTCGCGTCATATGGCGCCGATGTCATTAGGGTTGATCCTCCGGGATTTATTGAATCAAACCAATTGCTCATTGAAACCACCCGAGGTAAACGCACCGTTGGTATCGACCTTAGAGATACAACAGGACGTAAGCAGTTTGAAGATCTGCTAAGATCAGCGGATGTATTGATTCATGGCTATCGGACTGATGCTATGGAGAGACTTGGATATGGGTTAAACGATATTCATAAGATGAACCCCCACTTAGTGACTGTTAGACACAATGCATATGGATGGAGTGGCCCATTGAATGGAAGACGGGGGTTCGATAGCTTGATTCAAATGAATACGGGAATTGCTTTTGATATTGAACATTCTGCGCCAAAGCCGCTGCCTGCTCAGGCTTTAGATTACGCAACAGGATACCTCATTGCTTCTGCCGCATTGAAAGGTTTAACATCTAAATATGTAGAGACTAAGCTATCTCTTGTGAGGGTTGCACAGTTACTCATATCGTTGGGACAAGACGGTGACACGAACATGAAACCATTTCAATTGAACGACGAGTACTTTACTCACGAGAAATCGTTTTGGGGACTGGCTAAGCAACTTCGTTGTCCAGGAATGATCGATGATGTGACACCACATTGGATAGGCGGGGCGACGGTTATTGGACAGGCGGGGCAAATTAACTGGTTGGCCTAGAATGTGCCAGATATCTTAAGAGAGCGCAGATTTTGACGGGTTGGGCTGGTCTGTTTTTTTTACAGCCCACTTGGTTTTTTCTAATCAACCTGTCGTGCAAAATTTCGCACGACAATTGGATCAATATGATCTGTAAAGTGTTTACCGTAAAAAGCTGTGTGAATAGTCCCTCTTTTGTTAATCAAAAAATGCCCAGGAAGACGACCAAAGTTTCCAGTAATCTTGGTTTGAAAATAGCCTTTCATGAGTGCCGTAAAAAATACCTTCAAAAACATAAAATGTGCCACGCCAAAGGAATCTTGCCTTGACCTAAATTTGCGGTACACCACTCGGTCTTTATCAAATATTACTGGCACATTTAGTGACAATATAAGGTTGGTGTAAGGATTATCTGGGTCTGAGGGAAATTGATCTCTGCTATTTTCGTATATAAGTAGGGTTTGGACGCCTAGTTCTTTGCACTCAATGATCAAGTCTTTTATATCGGAAAGATTGACCGCGCAAAGTGGGCAAGTACTGTATCGATAGAATATAATCCAGACCTTTGACTTGCTTAGGAGTTCAGAAATATCTAGCACCGATTTTTCCAGAGTTTCACTGATAAAGCTTGGAGTCGATTGACCCGGCAGTAGTGGATCGGGAGCAAGGCTCGTGCCCTCATGGAAATATTTATAATATTTGTCTGCTAGGTCTTCCAAGTTTTTGAAGTCATCAGTTGCTCTTAATTTAAATTGACCACCTTCACCGTTAAGTAGTTTTAATAGATAGCTTTCAAAGCTTTTAATTGGTCCAATTGAGCGATGGGAGAGTTTGACTCCAAGAACAAAAAGCCCCATCAAAAAAGAAGCTGTTAGAAGAAAATAGACGCTGAGAAACGTTTTGAGAAATTCACTACCACGCGTCGTCCCGAGGACGCCCAGTTCGAGTGACATAAACTTCAAGAAAGTGTAAGAAAAGGTACCTGCTATGGCTGAAAAACTTATCCCGGCAAAAGCTAGTATGGCGCAATATTTCATCTGATAACTTGGTTCGATCCATAAACGCCCCCTTCGTTGATTTATGGGATATAGAATGTGTCCATTTGATAGAATTCCTAGAATTATCAGCCCTACTCCGAGCCATTGAATAGCATCTGCTAAATTGAAAACTGCAGAATTTATCAAGTCACTCTCGACTGCTATAAAATCAATGACGTAACCGCGACAAATTTTGTCGATGATATTGCCAATGACACCCCCTGTAAAAAGGGACATCCCAAGCCTTAGAGGAACAGAGGCAATGGGTATAAAGTATTGAAAAACAAAGAAGACAAATAAAAGAATCGATCCCAAAGTTGTCGGCAATACTAGAGTATATAGTTTTGAAACGTGGGTCATACTTCCAAGCATGAAACCTTCATTGAGCAACAGCTCAAAACGAATTGGTCCTATGCTTGTAGAGCCCCTCAACCCGGTGGCGAGAAACTTGGTTACTTGATCAATCAATACAACTCCAATAAGGGGGAGTATGATCGCGAATAGCCAAGTTTTTTTATTGATCATTCATTTATTCTCTTAGTGAGAAGGATTGGAGTTGAGATAATTCAAAACGTCATTGCTTTGGCGCACTCCAGATAGTGTTTGTAGTCCCTGCGTTTGTTGCGCGTTGAGTTTGGTTCGAGATGATAGCTCTTTGCCGGTCAGTGCAAGTGCACCAACTTCTGCATTCCCGACTTTGACAATCTCTGCGCCTCCAGCTGCCACAGCTTTAGCTAAAGGTCCACCACCTGCAGCTGCGGCTGTATTTCCAAGCGCTGAAAACGTTACATCGACAGCAGTGTCGGCAACAGCCAAGGCGCCCACATCATACGACGAACGTCCGTCATTCTTTCCTGCTAGGGTATCTACTGAGGTTTTTACCCCGGCGGACGTCACCTTTTCAACTGCTGCCTTTGTGGTCGTGCCGATAACTGATTCATTTAAATCAGAAGATGCAGACTTGCCGACCAAAGTGCTCATCGAAGCAGTTACAATTTTGCTTCCACTAAAGTCCTTTGTGCCAACGCTTCCAGCAGTTAGCCTATCTAGAGAAATATTTATTGCTTGATTGGCAGATTCTTTGGCCGCTCCTGTGGCAAGCCATGCGGCGGCCTGTTGATTTGGGGTTCCGGTTTTTCCTATTCCAAATTTATCCGTGACGATTGCTGTCGTAGAGCTAGAGATGACTTTTCCAGGAAGTTCCTTCGCCCTCTTATACGCTTCATTCGCTAAGGCGTCACTTCTCCCTGCGTACCCGTTGGCCTCACGTTGTGATTCGCGAATTTGATTGTTAATTTGGCGGATTTTGTCTTCTTTCGCTGCTATTGTACTTGCGGAGTTCGCAACAAGTTGTGATCGAGATAGAAGCCTTTGATTGTATGCTCCAGCCTCCTTATTGTATGTTTGCTCAACAAACTGGCCAGTTCCTTGTCCATCTTTAGTCAGTATTTCTCCAATATATTTGTAACCTACATAATCTGACTTGCCACTTACTACAGAGTTTATTGAGCCTCGAGGTACCATATGCGGTTCATTTGAAATGATTCTTACTTGACCAAATTTGGCGCCATTGTTCCAATTTGTAACTGAGGCTATCTGGCCTGGCTTTGGTCCAGTGTTCGAAACCTCGCCTAGCGCCAGCGCATTACTACCATTATTGCTTTCGTCGTCCATGGAAACGGCGCCCGATGCAGTCAATGCTTCGTAGTCAGAATCTATAAAGCGACTTGAATCTAAGTTTGAAGACAGTCCAAACGAGTCTCTTGATTCTCTTTTGACTCCCCCAGAATACATTGAATCATCAGCATACAAGGGAAAGTTTTCATGACCGGCATTAAGCGATTTTGGAGCATGAACGGGGATCACTCTTCCTTTGACACCAAAGCCTTGCTTTTCACGAAAAAATACGGCAGCTACGACTTCATCTGGGACAAAGACCTTCTCACCTTCGATATAATCTGCTTTAGATCCTCGCTTCTCCCAGGAAGTATACACTTGGGATTTGTCCATAGAATTGTCGTCCTGCTTTATCCAGTGGACAACTTTTTTGACCGTTGGTGAAAACGAAAAGTAGTTTTTATCATCCTCTTTCCAAAATACAGTTCCGGGAAAAAGGTCCGCATCTGAATAGTAACCTGTTAATTCCCACATATTCTTTCCAATGGATGCAAACGATAGAATTGGTTGATTGCCTACGGCGTCGATAACCGTATTACCAATCCGGTAAAGTACCGATCCATCAGGAGCAACTATGTGATTCAGCCAAGAAACAAGCATAGGCTCCGCTGTTCCTAGGTCGTTTAGCGGAGTGCGATACATAAATAAATTTGACTCTGTCCCTGTTTCATTGACGAATGGCATCGGGTTTGTACCTAGCTCATGGCGAATGTACACGTTTGAGTTCAGCTTTTCACCTTTCTCAGTGGCCATTACAAAGAATGACCACTGGTTGCGTTTCTTATCTGCGGTGAGGGAAACAAGAGGCATAGGCATCATGCCCTCGCGTTCGACAATCAGGAGATTCTCACCAGCCAAACTGGTCGATGTTCGATAGGTGTCATTGCCGTTTGTTGAGATTTCAAGCAGTTCAGCGAGTTGTGAGGGGGTTGAAATTCTATAGGATTTGGCAGTTGAAAGGTCTGTTTCAGAGTCGCTGAGCGGCAAAAATAGGCCTGTTTTCAATTTTGAAGACGTAGCAATATCCGCGAGATTAGAATCGGAAGCTTTGCGTCCGCAATTTTGATTGAGATAAAGCAGTATAGATAAAACACCGATTATGGCACCAAGATGGACGAACATTTTACTTTTATTCACGACCAAACTCCTTTTATATTGTCGAATCTAAACA
>JAPLFV010000295.1:0-4910 GCA_026390495.1 Pseudomonadota bacterium
ATTGTAATCGACATTCAAATCCTCTATTCGAGACCCAGGCAACTCAATTGAATTCCCTAAATCACGAAAAATCTCACTTCGATATTTTGACTGTAGTCGAGTTGTCACATTTGATGACTGATATTGAAAGTTTAACACGGAGATTTGCCTTGGTACCAAGGGAAGTCGTCGAACTTGATCATTTGACATATCCTTTGCATCAAAGAAGCTATTGCCCCATGAAAGCTGAGCTGATAGCCATTTTTTTACAACTAAAACATCTAATCCATTAATGTAGGTCTGCCTCAAATTTTGTGCCTTCATCGCATCAGAAAACACTGGTGTAAAACTGATCTTGTTTTTAGTCTTGTCAAAAAATGATGAAAATCGAAGTTCAGAAACATAATCTAGCTCGCGGAAAACAACGCCCAATTCCCTATGATCAACAACTTCGTTTTGTAACTCAAAATTTGATCGAATTGATCCACCATTTCCAAACTGTTCCAAGACGGAGGGCGCGCGTTGAGACTGAGCCCATTGAATATACGGTGACAAATGAAAAAAATCATAACTCATATTGAAGCCCAAATTTTTGTTCATACGCGCCTTATCAACTGACGCAATATCTGCAATCAGTTCTTGATTCCCATGAACGTTCCACTTATCGAGACTTTGAATTGCAGATGTTTTCAACTCCAAAATCATCTGACTGCCAACTTTAATTTCACTTCCTAAGTAAACATGAGTCATCTCTCGAGAAACGTCGAAGGCATCACGGCTCTCAACAGATGATGATAAGGTTGCATTTGCAAAATCGGCTGAAGAGTAAAAATTAAAAATACGGCCATTTGTGTCAAAGAAAACTCTAGCGTGATGACTGTCACTTGAAAATCTGCTTTTTTTTGCCTGTTGCAATAGATAATTTGTTGGATCGGATAAAAACATATCACTACTTTTTTGACCAATATCGATGCCTAGGTTTAAATTTAAGGATTTTGCTTCAGTACCTATTCGGAATAATCTTTGAATGGTTAAGTTTGCTATCTGGGATTTATTATTCTCTCGAGCATCGCTTAAAAGCAATGCACTGCTTGAGGGAATACTTTTTTCGGAATTCGACTGCCACAAAAACGATGAAATACGCCAGCTCTTTGAACTATACGATAGTCGCGGCAACCACTGAAAAGACCTTTGATCATTATGATCCCGGTCTCTCATCTGATCATCGACAGAATTATAGGGAGTTCCTTCATCACTATAATATGAATACTTGCCGTTCGAATGATGAGTCCTACCGTAAATGTTTAAGCTGATGTTGTGATCATCGCTATTTGGGATCTGCATTTGGGCAAGCCCCCAATTGGCAAAACCGTAGGGCCGACCATATTGGGTACCTAAAATCGTTTCACGGAGTTTGTTTTCCAAAAATTGATAGCGTATTGAGCCTACTGGATTCAAGCTATGGATAGACGCTGGGGCAACGCCTTGGTGAAGCTCCAAAGTGCCAAATGCACGTAAATCCAAGTCTTCTGCAATTGGAAATCCAGTGTAGGGATCCTGTAACAATGTGTCCTCTATAAACACATCTGTCATTTTCATATCATGCCCACGAATTCTGGGGACAACAAAACCTGAAGGGGAAATTTTTCCAGAATCAGGCAAAATTACTGAGGAATCTTTCTTTAAATTTTCATATGTATTTTTTTGTGACTCATCGACAGGAGTAAAGACATCCGATCGCCCTGTGGACCTTCGTTTCTCCCGCGACGCGCGACGACCTTCAATCACAATGATATTGTCAGTTGGAAATTGATCATCTCCACTGTCGACGTCGGCATTGGTTGTTTGGCCATTGACGGAATCAACATGCATAAAGAAGAGAACAATGAATGCTGTACGACAGCAAAAGAGTCCTTGGCGATTGCCTTTTATCTGACACACTTTAAGTCTGGATTTACTTTTTATTCTTCCAAGTCTCACTTTGATACAAAGACACCGGAATAAGGTACATGACTTAAATCAATCGTCGAAATTTGCCCTTCACGGTTGAGCACCGATAACTTGCCAACTGTCGATTGACCTTGATCTCCAACCAACAATCTATCCGTTTGACGATGATAGAATACTCCCCAAAAACCGCCACTGGCTTGGTCGAATTCGTAACGTTTTTGAACAGATCGATTAATCATATCAAACTCAATCACTTCCTTTACACCTTTACGAGTTCCAGAATCATATTCCACATTTGCATAAAAGGAGCCATCACGACCTGGAGTTATCCCACCATTCATATATAAATTTCGATCCGATAAGTCCCATTTATCCACGATTCGATTTGTCTTTACGTCAATCTTCTCAACCATGCTTTTACAGGGAAAATCATATCCTGGTAACTGACCTGCCAAAACGATGTAACGACTGCAGAGGCTAACAGTTGTAACGGTTGCCTCACCCGGTGATTTCTCCGATTGTGGTTTTAAAAAAACAGGAAGCGAACCTTCGATTTTGATGCCTTGGATCTTGTCTTTGCTTAAGTCCAAATCTACCGGAATGAGTTCATTCCCGCGCAACTTCAACACAAAAACGCTTTGATCCCCACTGGCTATCATCATTCCATCTTTAAAACCCAATCCTTGATGCGCAATGAATATTCTGGTCTCTCCATCAATGTCCTTTCTCAACAGAGACTCGGGTTTGAGCTTTACGCCGGAAGGTAGGTCCCAATCTAAACCATTTAAAACTTGAAAAGTCGATTTCTCGTGATCTAAGACCACTAAACTGCCTTCGGTATAATTCGCCAGCAGTACAGCCGTTTCACTCAATTGAATCAAGTCGTGGGGATCTCCAATCGCACCATTGTCCAATTTTCGCTGCAAATCAAAAACGGTGTCTTTGGAAGTAAAATCATATTTTCGATAGTTTTTATTGTCGGCGGTACGGTTGAAGAAAAACAGGCTTTTATCTGTCGAGAAAACACTGGGATCCGATGACTCACCGGTCAGTAGAGGCATCACTTTTTGGCTTCCAAGGTCTAGGTGTAACAACGCCGATTGCCAAGGCTGAGATGAAACATCTATTCCTGTAAAAAACAAACTCTCATTTGCCTCGTTAAGGCGAAGGAGAGTTTCATTTTTATTATAAGTGCTATCAGCGCCAGATCCACAACTCACTAAAAAACATAGAGTCGCTATTTTTAACAATAACTTGCAAATGCGAAAATTAAGAATGTTTGCGTGGCGATTGGAAATAGATATGAACATATCCTGCATAGCTCCTTTGCTCGAAGTTTCAATTCGAAGATTTGAACCCAAAAATCAGGATTCAAAACTCAACTTATTGGGTATTCGGACTAAAGACTTGTTATCTTTTACCGTTGCGGCACAGTGCCGGATTCACACCGGACTTCCCCCAATAAGGTGGCCAAAGCTATTACATTTACAATTTTTAGGCAAGTAGATGTCTACTTTAGAAGATCCTCGGTAGATATCCAAGTATCAAAAAACTGCCCATTCACCCACATTTGTCTTTAATATTAGTTAACAGGAACCAAACAATTTACATCGCTGTCGGTGATTGTACCCACTAATACTGGGCTTACATGAAACTCGCTTTTAAAGATTCTAAAGATTGCGCCGTACTCGTTATCACCAGGGTAATATGTGACGACTGCAAACGTCTTGGCCGAGGAAGAGCTATTATTAGTGCTAACCATCAATTCATAGTAATTGATCTCTCCACCTAGGCTACCGCTTCGGCCTCCAAGGGTATCGGCAAAGATTTCAACGGCCGTCTTTGGGGAATGAGCTTCTTCCAACGAAGATATGAGAACTGCAGACTGAATCATGGCAACTTCATGGTCGGCCAATGTTTCAAACACAGGTTTTACAGTCTTAACGCTGTTTAATAGATCTCTGTTGCTAAACTGCTCGCAAATACTGGACGAGAATGCAGCGGACGATGTCAGAACTGAAAAAATAAATGATACAAAATACAGATTTTTCATATGTTTCCCTTTCAATGGAATCCAAGTTTATGATCGCAATTTCCTCACCTGAGGCTGCGACATTAGCTGTGTATATACTAAATTTAATTTAAGTGAAGACTTGGCCGGCCAGTTAGGCCGATGATGACCAAACTATTACAAAATAGATTTAAGAGTGACCTTGGAAAAAGGTATGGATTCTTGGATCGCAATGTCGGAATTCACTGGTAAAAATCCCAGTTTCAAAAAATCTGACTCGTATCCACTAAAAGAATTGCCCAGCTTAAACCCATTCTCAGGAATACTGCCTGGCTCTGGATAGGCTTCTATCAACTTTGCGCCTTTCGATAGGCAAAAATCAACAGCTGCCTTCGATAAAAACGTCTCAACTCCCCGCCCCCTCCAATCAGATCGAGAGGTCAGACAATGTATCGACCAAACGTTGGAATCTTCGCTGGAAATGTCTATAACGCAATCGTGTCCGGGAACGTTATTTTTAGGGTCAATAGCAACCCATCCAACTGGAATGCTATCGTTGGGAGCAAATGCCAACAGGCCAAACACTCGTTTGGTCTCTACTAACTGCTTCATTGCAAGTTTTGCAGCTTCCCCCACAAAATCCAGTCCGCTAGGAAGTCTGTGATTCATACACCAACATCCACTGCACGAGCCCTTAAACTCAAAGTAAGCTTCGAATTGAGGCCACAATGCAGGAACAAGTTCACGAGAAATTAATTGGGTGGCGGTTTTTTCAATATTCATTTTAGGTCCAAACAAAAAATACTTGCTTGATATCTTGTTTTTGCATCAACATAATATAGCATACAAACGCAAAACCGATACAGGCGTCTTGGCCAATGACTCGTAATGCCTCAGTCGTCCAAGGTATTTTGGGATTCTTCGCTTCGCTCAGAATCAAGTCCTCAGGTACCGTCATCCTGAGCGAAGC
>JAPLFV010000295.1:4923-7400 GCA_026390495.1 Pseudomonadota bacterium
CCGTCATTCTGAGCGAAGCGAAGAATCCCAGCGAAGCTGACGGATTGCAATAACTAGGAGGATCACTTTGAAGACATTTCTTGCAGTATTTACAGGATCAGAATCGAGTGAAAATCACAAGAAATGGAATCTACTTTCCCAAGCAGAACAAAAAACAAGAATCCAGCAAGGCATGCAAGCATGGCAGAACTGGGCCATGAAAAACCAAACAAAAATAGTCCAAGTCGGTGGTCCACTAAGTAAAACGACACTTATCGATAAGGAAGGAATTCACGACTATAAAAACAATTTGTCTGCTTTTACAATTGTAAAAGCAGATTCAAAAGCATCGGCAGCAGAACTGTTTATTGAACACCCACATTTTATGATATTCCCTGGAGACGCTGTAGAACTGATGGAAATTCTTCCCATTCCAAACTAAACTTAAAATCGGAAAACATGTACTACTTTATTTCGCGCAATGCTTCAATACGATCACTTGTTGACAACCATTCTTCTTCTAAATTTAAGATGTGCTGGTCTAAGTCGTTTCGTTTTGAACTCATTGCCGAAATTTGGGAATAGTCAGCGCCTGATTTTTCCAGCTGGCTGTCGATATCAGCAATTTCCTTGCGCGACGCCTCTAAAGCTAAATCAACATCTTTCAATCTCTTTTCTAATTTCTGGATCTCTTTACGGGCCTTCATAGGATCAAGGTTCGACTCTGAGGCACCCATAGAGGTCGTACTCTTCGGATTTGACTTCGCATTCGTTTTTGATGACTGGCCTGTCATTACTGATGGTGCTGAAGATACGGGAGCAGGATCCAAAACATCTGGAAATCCGGATTGGCGAGCGAGTCGTTGATAGTCTTCCAACTTGCCTACAAAAAGCGATGATCGGCCATCTGGTAGCATGACAAAAATATGGGTACACACTGCATCGATAAAATTTCTATCATGAGATACAAAAAGTAAGGTCCCTTGATAGTCTTGCAATGCTTGCGTCAATATCTCAACACTAGAAAGATCTAAATGGTTCGTCGGTTCATCCATGACCAAAAAATTTGAACGCTGAGCCAACAACTTTGCCAATCCCACACGTGCTTTCTCACCGCCGCTAAGAACTCCTACATTCTTAAATACGTCATCGCCGCGAAACAAAAGGCTTCCAAGAAGGCTGCGCGCCTCTCGCTCACTAGTCTCATGCGAGCTTTGCATCACATTATAAAGAGCAGACTGGCCAACATCCAAGGTATCCAATTGATCCTGGGCAAACCAGGCCATCAAAACATTGTGCCCTTGCGTGAAAGTGCCCGACAGAGGCTGTATATGACCGGCAATGGCTTTAAGTAAAGTGGACTTCCCAATACCATTGGCACCAATGATCGCAATCTTCTGATGGCGCTCGACCAATAGCTTTATTCCAGAGGCTAGTGGCTTATCATATCCAATAGACGCATTGTCAATCTTCAACACCTCTCGACCTGATGGTTGTCCCACAGGAATTTTTAATGCAATAGAATCTTGGGTGTCTTCTGTGGGAACGTCCTCTTCCATGTCGCGTATCTTCGCAATCATTTTCATTCTTGATTGAGCTTGGGCAGCCTTTGTTGCTTTCGCTCCGAAGCGATCGACAAAACTTTGTAAGTGCTCTCTTTGGCGTTTTAGGTTTTCAGCTGTAGCAGCGTCTTGCTCCGCTCGAAGCTCTCTTTGCTCCAAAAAGGACGAAAAATTGCCTTTGTAAGACGTCATTCGTCCTTTAGATAAATAAATAGTGTAGGTTGGTAAACGATCTAACAAACTTCGATCATGTGATACGAAAACCAAAGTTCCTTGATAGGATTGAAGCCATTTTTCAACCCAAATGAGACTTGGCAAGTCCAAATGGTTTGTCGGTTCATCTAAAATCAAAAAATTCGGCCGATTTATAAATATTTTGCCCAGCTCTAAACGCATCCTCCATCCACCGGAAAGAGTGGCGGGATTCACCTCTATCATCTGGTCGGAAAAGCCCAAACCTCTAAGGATAGCTTTGGCGTCGGATTCCATCGCATAGCCACCTTCTCTTTGAAACTCTAGATCCACCTGCTCAAATTTATGAAAATTTTCATCTGAATACTCATTAGTCATCGTTGCAAGCGCATCTCGATGTCGTCGGTAGAGTGCTTGAAGATACCCTTCGCCGCCAGACACGGCTTCGTCAAGTACTGTGTGGGAAGGGTTAGGATTTGGTTCCTGAGGCAGATATCCTAAACGAATTCGTGCCGGCTTCAAAATAGAGACTGCGTCTATCTCTTGTGTTCCTGTTAGAATATCAAGTAAGGTAGTCTTGCCTGCTCCGTTGGCTCCAACCAAAGCAACTCGTTCACCTTCTGGAAAGTGATAGGTAACATCATCCAAAATAGGTTTCACACCAAAAAATTTCTTAACGGCTTCAATTCGAATCACTGTAATGACCACTCAATTTATGAGATACTGAATTTGTGAGGCCTAGAT
>JAPLFV010000003.1 GCA_026390495.1 Pseudomonadota bacterium
CGTAAGCGATCCATGAACCACATCTTTTCAATCCGATTTTGATCATTTAAAAGACCTCTTCGAAAAACATTTTTTGAAGGAGCCTTTGTATGCAACCTAGTGGATTTAAAATTTCAGATCGCGAATACTGGAAAGATCAGTTTCGGCTCCAAGAACTAAGTGGGCTGACTCAAGTTGACTATTGTAAAAGGGAGGGAGTTAAGCTCGATACGTTTAAATATGCGAAAGGTCGATTATCTTCCCGTTCCAAAGATCCATTGCCTAAGAAACTTTTAGTGCCAATAAAGAGCGCGGCAATGCCTCAGCAACCTCAACAGTATTTAAGCATCATCACTTTCAAAGGAACTAAGATTGAGTGTCCGGTAGACACGAATCCTGAATGGCTAGGATCATTGCTTGCAAAGATCAATGCATGAAAGATCTTTCGACATTTTCTGAGATTTACATCTGTATAGAGCCAGTAGATGGTAGAAAGCAAATTAATACTTTATCTTTGCTAGTGGAATCAGACTTAAAGAGATCTCCTTTGGACGGTAGTCTGTATGTGTTTACCAATAAACGTCGCGACACAGTGAAACTACTGTACTTTGATAGATCCGGATTTGCTCTCTGGTGTAAGCGACTGGAAAAGGAAACATTCAAATGGGCCAGGCGCAGCTCTGGGCTGAAGTTATCAAGTCTTTCTTACAAACACTTGGAGATGCTTCTTGAAGGTTTTGACATCTTTACGAAGGAGGCGCATAAAAAACTTTCGTTTTCTCGAATTTCTTAATTGTCATTAGGATTGTTTATTTTGTAAAATTCTTGAGATGAAAATTGATATTAAAAATCTCCCGACAGACCCTGATGCTTTAAAAGCACTGGTTATCAGCCAGTACAACACCATAGATAATTTAGAGTTTCGCATTCATCATCTTGATGAAACTTTAAAACGGTATTTAAATCGCGAATATGGTAGATCAGCAGATGTTCCTCCAGTCAATCAACGCAGTTTATTTAACGAAGCCGAAGATACTATTGACACAATTGATCCGTTTCCTAAAGTGCAGACAAATGCTGGCATCCCTGTTGTTGGGTATACCCGTGATCGAGGTGGTAGAAAGCCCATCCCTGCTGAGTATCCTCGTGTAGATAGAGTATATGATTTAACAGAAGACCAAAAAAAATGTTCCGACCCAACGTGTGGTTGCAACTTGACATTGATAGGCAATGAAACATCTGAGCAACTAGATATTATCCCTGCCAAGATTCAAGTTATTCGCCACATCAGAAACAAATATGTTTGCACAAAATGCTCAGGAAACGTAAGAATTGCAACAGCTCCAATTCAGCCGATCCCAAAGAGTATGGCCAGTGCTGGCACATTGGCTCATATTGCAATCTGCAAATTTGAAGATGCATTACCTCTCAATCGACAAGAAAAGATATTTGACCGTCTTGGATTAGATCTACCTAGGTCTACTATGGCGCGGTGGATGATTGCATGTGGAAAAATGGTATCGCCACTGATCGAAAGATTAAGGCAAGAAATTATTGCTAGTCCAGTCGTGCACATGGATGAAACCAATGTTCAAGTATTAAAGGAAGAAGGCCGCAAGCCTTGGGATAAGTCGTATATGTGGGTCTTAGCCAGAGGCGGTCCACCAGGATCTAGACGAGCGATAATTTACAATTATCATAGCTCTCGGTCGCAATACGTGATCGAGCGGCTTTTGCAGGGATTTAAAGGTCATCTGCAGTCCGATGAGTATTCTGCATATAATATTGCTTCGAGAATGGATGGGGTAACGCGTCTAGGTTGCTGGGCCCATGTTCGAAGAAAATTTGTCGACGTCTTAAAGGCTACTCCAAAGGGAAATGAAGGCTCTGTCGCCTCGAAAATAGTTGGTATGATAAAGCAACTATACGAGATAGAAAAAAGCATCAAAGATTTAGACGCAGAATCTAAAGCTCAAAACCGAAAGCAAAATGCCGTGCCCATATTAATTGAAATCAAAGAATTTGCAGATAATCGAGCGGCACAAATACCGCCGAAATCTGGCACAGGGCTGGCTCTGGCATACTTGATAAATGCTTGGGATCATCTCATTACCTACGTTGATTTTGGATTAGCTGATATCGACAATAACTTTGTGGAACGAGCCATTCGTCCATTTACACTGGGTAGAAAGAATTGGATGTTTGCTGACACGCCGAGCGGCGCACATGCCAGCGCGGCTCTTTATTCACTCGTAGAAACCGCCAAAGCAAACGGTTTGGATCCACACCAGTATTTGAACTTTGTATTCACACATCTGCCTAACACTCCCACAGATGCAGATCTTGAGAAGTTTTTACCTTGGAATTGGCACCCTGAAAACTCAACTACAAATTAAATTTTTCAAAATACTACTGTTTATTGATGAAGCGAATTGAAAAAACTGCCTAGCAGTTTACTCGATCAATGTTCCATGTTTTGTAAAAATAAATTGAGTGGTTAATTGAATTGCAAACTAGGCAACTACTGACCAATATGGACCCAACACGTGTTTTATGGATCGCTTACTAACGGAACAGGCGGAAAATATTTTTACTACGGCCATAGTCGCGGCCACGGCATCCGCGGACGTCATCTCGAAAAATGCGAGATCGAGCGCATGCCCGCAGCACGCCTTGAAGAAGCTGTCATCGCCCGGCTTATCGAGCTTGGAACCAATCCTAAACTCTTGACGCAACTTGCAACGGATTCCCAGAGCCAGGGCGAAGAGTTGACAAAAGAATTGGATCAGGTGATTGCGGCCAAGGAGGGAGAAAAGCGGAAGGTCGATCGCATGATCGATAATTTGGTTGCAGCTCTTTCAGAGCTTTCGGACGGGACGCCACCGAAGGCGATTTCTGAGAAGATCAAGGATCTGGAGTGGCAGCGCGAGCAGCTCGTTCAGGCTATCGGCCAGCTACGAGACGACCGTAAGCCTGGCAAGGTCGTCAAGATTGAGCATGTATTCCGGGTCTTCAAGTGGTTCCAGCGGGATTTCCCAGCACGTCCTGTTCAGGAGCAGCGGGACATTTTGCGCAAAGTGATTTCTAAAGTTGTTGTCGAGAAGGAGGGGATCAGGCTGCGGTACTTCGGCTCGCCAAAAGACGAGCCTTTGCTGGAAAATTCTCCCTCGAAGATCGAAGCAAAACTTTTTGGCGATGCGGTACCAGATCAGAAAACAGCAAAAAATGCCCTGAAAACAGAAAACTCCGGGCCTTCAGGGGAAGGGACCGGAGTTCGTTCTGTATCTGAGATGGTGGAGTATAGCGGAGTCGAACTGCTGACCTCTTGCATGCCATGCAAGCGCTCTACCAACTGAGCTAATACCCCTAAATGTGAGGAGGGTCTTATCTGACGCAGTACCGTTTTTGTCAATATAATTTGCCTAGAAATCTAAAAGAAGAAAGTCTCTTAGCTAAAACTTATAAAAATGAGAGGCACTTTCCGTTAGATTCTTAGATGCAGTCGAGGATCAAAAGCCTTGGTAGACAAGC
>JAPLFV010000203.1:0-28207 GCA_026390495.1 Pseudomonadota bacterium
CATTATCCGGTTGTGAAACGAGTCTTGGAAAATTTTCGTCTGGCAGCCAGACTTGTGCCTCGTCGAAGCGAATACTAGATCTAGACATCACGGTGTTGGTACAACCAATACCCGATTGTTACCCGTATCTGATATATAGAGTTTACCTCCCGCAACAACCAAACCAACTGGATATGACAGATTAGTTGCAGAAAGACCAGCCGCAGATGCTGTAAAGTTGGGTTGTCCAATGACAGTATCAGCCGCCTGGCCTGAGCTTGTTGGTAGGGTATTCCAGACCAGAACGCGGTTATTGTTACTATCTGAGACAAACAGTTTTGTCCCGTCGCTATAGACAAAACTTGGAATACTAAGTGTAGATGCTGAGATACCACCATTGTTGGAAGTATTTGACGTTAAGTTTGGTTGACCGAGTGCAAAGCTAGCAGCTTGGCCGGATACAGTGGGCATGGAGTTCCAAACCAAAACACGGTTGTTGTTACTGTCTGCAACGAACAGTTTTGTTCCGTTGCTAAAGACAGAAGTTGGCGTTTTTAAACTAGAACCAGACAATCCTCCTGCATTGTTGATTCCGTTCGTCAAATTGGATTGGCCGAGAGCAAAGTTGGCTGCTTGAGCCGTGCTGCTGGGAAGCGCGTTCCAAACTAAGACACGATGATTAAGCAGGTCGGCTACAAACAATCTGGTTCCATCGCCTGAAACGTCCGCAGGCGCCCACATAGTTGAGCCGGTTCTTCCCCCATTGTTTTGGGTCGAGTTTGTAAAATTGCTTTGTCCTAAGACAAAGTCAGCGGCCTGTCCAAAACTTGTTGGTATGGAATTCCAGCCTAACACTCGGCTATTGTTTTGATCAGCAATATAGAGTTTTCCACCGCTGCTATATGATGCGACAGGGGCTGACAAGCTGGTAGAAGTGGTGCCTCCATCAACATGTGTCATAGCCGTCAAGCTTGCTTGACCTATGGCAAAGTCTGCAGATTGACCTGAGCTCGACGGCAGGGTGTTCCAAACAAGGACCCGGTGGTTTTGCATGTCTGATACAAACAGCTTGGATCCGGTATTTTGAATTCCGTAAGGTAGGCACATTGAGGAACCTGTGATCCCGGGATTTAAATAGGCGACCTCAGTTAGATTAGGTTGGCCGATGGCAAAGTTGGCAGGTTGACCTGACGTCGTTGGAATTGAGTTCCAAACCAAAATCCGATTGTTACGAGTGTCCGCAACATAAAGTTTCAATCCATCGCTAAAGACCTCAGATGGCGACCATAAAACTGAACCGGTTGCTGCAGTTCCCTGATTGGAGGTGCTAGTCGTCAAATTAGTTTGGCCCAAGGCAAAGTTTGCAGCCGCACCAGATGCGGTCGGTAAGCTGTTCCACACTAAGACTCGAAAGTTGCCGGTATCGGTCACAAATAGTTTTGAACCATCACTGGTAACACCTGACGGGGAAATCATACCGGTTGCCGCAGTTGCTGCAGTATTAGAGGTTAAATTGGTTTGCCCCAAAGCAAAGGAGGCACTTTGGGCAGTCACAGTCGGTATAGTGTTCCATACTAAAACGCGGTTGTTAGGAGGATCTGCGACATATAGTTTGGTTCCATCGCTATAGATTCCTGAGGGAGTATAGAGAGATGATCCAGAAATTCCTCCGCTGTTTGCAGTATTGGATGTAAAATTAGATTGACCCAAAACAAAGTCTGCAGCCTGTCCAGAGGTTGTCGGTATTGAGTTCCAAACGAGTACTCTGGCATTGTTGCTATCTGACACAAACAACTTTGTCCCCACCACTGAAATTCCGATGGGTGAATAGAGACTAGATGCGCTGACACCCCCGTTGTTTGATGAATTCGACACCAAATCTGGTTGACCCAAGGCAAAACTGGCTGCTTGTCCCGAGGATGTTGGAAGAGAGTTCCACACAAGGACCCGGTTATTCAGCGAATCTGCAACAAAAAGCCTTACTCCATCCGAGTACAGTGCCGTAGGGTAACACATGCCTGTAGACGTCGATGTACATCCAACATAGGACGTGAGACTAGCTTGCCCTAGAACAAAACTAGGTGGTTCCGATGAACTAGTTGGAACAGTATTCCAAACCAAAACACGGCTGGTACCAAGTTCAGCAACAAACAATTTGCCACCGGCAACGATGGCAGCCTTTGGATTATTGACACCCCTTTCTAGATTCGCATTGATCGACGTGGAAACCTGTCCCAAAGCAAATGCTGAGCTGATTACAAGGTTAAACGTGGAGCTCGCGGTTCCGCCTACACTATCTGTGACTACAAATGTCAATGCTACCGTCCCGACGGCATTTGTGACCGGCGTCACTACTGCCGAACAGCTTGGATACGTTCCAGACCACACGACACCGCCTGCGAGGACGAGAGAGTTATCAGAACTTTCAAGCCGAAGATAACTGTCGCTACAACTTAAGCTATTCTTCGAGTCGCCAATAGTGAATGCAATGGCGGAGGTTGCAGAGTTAATGCTGGTTGATTGGGATGATATACTCGAGATGGTTGGAGGCGTCGAATCGATCGTTTTGGTGACTATCTTCATAGATGGTGAGCAATCAGATATAGTTTCGTTAGCTTTGCTGTCAACACTGATGACTTTAAAAGTATAAAATTTTCCATTCTCGCCAGTAAATGATTTTGATTGAATATCAGTCGAAGTTAAATCAGATCGATCTCCTATTACAAGCTCGCACTTACTGTCCTGGTAAAACTGAATTTTTTGTTTAGCGAGCTTATTGGCAGTTGATTTTGTCCAAGTGGCTGTCACGGATGTTGACGTGTGAGGTGAGACCTCTTTCCAAGCTAAGCTAGACGCAGCATCACAGGAAGACTTACCTTTTGAGCTAGCACTTGCGCATGCACCGCTGACATTTCTACTTGCGAGAGTTACGTTTAGATTCGATCTACATGTCACGAAGCAAGTCGTCGACAGACTTAGAATAGTCAGCAACCTGATCAGGTGTAGATTTTGACTGAAAGTAACAGGCATAAGATCTCATCATACTGAATACTGCCATTTAGTTCTAAATTTATATCTCTAGAAGGCATTCTGAGGTTTATTTAACATGATGATCGTAACATTTTGAAATAATGCCATTTTTTAGCGCTTTTTCAAAGTATCTTTGATTCTGTTTCCGTGTTTTTTGCCCTTCATGCAATATCTGAATTCTTTAAATCGAATCTCGCGAATAATCAAATCAGTGGAGCGTTTTCGTAGAGATAGAAATCGATTGTATAGTCTGATAGCATTGAAGCACGCAACATTTCTACGAACCAGTAGAAGTCGATGCCTTTTGCAACTCATGAAATGCGGGTTTGGAGTTATCTTATATGAAGACGCTATTTTTGTATCTGACTCTATTTTCGTTGGTGTCATGCAAGTCACGACCAACTCAACAGCAAGGTGCGTCCTCATTGCGAGGTAATGTTATTGAGAGAGATCGCCCTGGTTTGGCAATGTACCACTATGGGTCAAAAGAAATTCTTCAGTCTAACGATGGGAAGGCTAGATTCAGTGATGAGGCCTGGGCAAAGATTGGTTCACGTCACCCAGAGTTTCGCAAAGGCCTCTATATTGCGCAGCATCCTGGACATAATGAACGCTATGCAGAGGAATTGTTAGGAAAGGCGAATGATCAATTTCCGTGGTTTATGAAAGTCACTTTGGACGCCCAATGTTTGAATGAAGGCCGCATTGCACCCTATCTCTCGGATTTGATTACCGATGAACAGTTCCAGATATGGTACCGTGCCACGATTGATCGAGCTCGCACAGATGTGGAGTTTAAGGCGACTCTTCCCAAAGAATTCCCCGCATCGTTTCAAACATTTCGAAAAAATTGTCTCTTTGGGTCAGACGGCCAGCGCTTGGATCCAGTCTCTCAATCAAAGGAAATAGTGGAGAAATTTAAAATGATTGCACAGGACGGTAGTACCACGGCCTGCTCGCGAGTCATGGAGCGCTATTTCAAGCAACCAATTTTGAACGATGCGGATAGTTCGATTTATATTGTGCGTGACAGTTACTGGCCTCAACGTGGCTTTTGGTATATTAGGGATCAACGATGTATTTCGACAATGGATGCGAGCTCATTAAATATTATACGAACCCTCAGCTCTGTGCCCGAAGTTTGGAGCACTAGCCCTTTTACTAATGATGTCGAACGGAATATTGAGACTACTCGTGTTAGATCTGGAATTATCCAGTTTTCGATTTTGATGAGAGCACTGCTTGATCTTAACTTCAACGTCGATGACGCAGACGTCGCTGCATTGGCAAAGAATGCAGAGTCTGGAACGATGGAGTGGAGCCACCGCCCTGTGTACTCATACATACGACGGTACCTCGAAACAATTAAGCGTTGTGGTAGGAATCTTGAAGATCTGAAGGATCTTAGTGTAAAATTTCTTGAATCAGTCAAGACAAGCACTGACAACCTAGAAAGCCAGGTCGATGAACTTTTTGGAAAATATATAGTGACATGTGGCGGACGTGTTATAAGCTTTGCCAAGTCAGGGCGATATCGAGCAGCGGGAAGTACTAGTGACACAGATGCAATGTGTGACCAAGTTTTGACTTATGATGATGAGGCAAAGTCGTCATTGACGATTCAGTTTAGCTGTACTGACCCAGCACTCGACCAAAAAAAGCAATTTCAAATATCTAATGGGACTGCAGAAGGCTTCAAAAGATATACTGATTCAGAAAGGTACATTTACATGATGTTTGAGGATTCCTATATGTATTATAGAGGAACTTCGAATGAATCATCCAAAGCGCTTATGATGCGAGTTGGTGATTAAGGCGCTCCCAATGTTGCGGCTGCAGATTGTGTGAAGTTTAAAACAGGTCTCAAATGGTTTTTCAATACTATTTTTGAAAATTTAAAGAAGTTCAAATCGCCCTTAACGAAGAACTCCAGATCCCCGCCACGTGCGACAAAGGTCTGGAGTCCTTTTTTTTGTTATTTTGCTAGATCCATTAATGCGAGGGGATCATTTTGAGATGAGTCTTGAATGATCTTACATTTGGTTTAAGGGTTTGGACAGTTGTCGATGCGAAGTTGATCTCTAACTCGTTCCAAAGCGGCTTCCAGATCTGAAATTTGAATCTCCTTTTGTGATTCTCTATAGTCAAGATCCTCAATTGTGTTCTGCCTAGATTGAATTCTGTCTGTCAAAATTTGAATGCGGCTTCTGTAGTAAATTTTTGCAAGTTCATCAGTTGCATTTGCAAGCAAAGTAATAAATTCTGACCTCGATTCAATCTCGCTATTCATCATCAGGGTTTCTAGATTCAATTGAGCGCTGATCATACTGAGGTTCATGCGTTCTTGCATTATTGTGGCATGAATCTGATTCATTCTATCAAAAATTATTTGGCACGGCATCGTTGGCGGCGTTGGGGGCATGGTGGGCATAACAGTTTGTATGGGCATGAATACTTCAGGAGGTAAAGCGGGTGGAGACATTGTTGGTATAGGAGTATTTGTGTCAATGTAAATTGGAGAAACAGGAGGAGACATGGTAGGCATTGGAGATGTTGTATCGACGTAAATAGGAGAAGCAGGAGGGGACATGGTAGGCATCACTGAATATGTTTCGTCCGCAGGTTCAGCTATTAATGGATTTAAATTAATTGAGCACATGAATCCCGCTACCAAAAATTGGAATAACATCGATCTTTTTTTATCATTTATGTTTGACCGTACATTTGCGTTGTTTGAATGTTTCATTGAGTCCCCCATCAAAATTGTTTGACAATATGTTTCGATATAAAAGGATTTGCAAGGCGCATACCACCAGTAACTATCTGTAATTATTTAGATTTTTTCTGATGTTTGTGTCAATTCTTTGTACATCAGTCGGCAATTCGAAAGTGAAGGGAATGGCTTACTATTGGAAAAAATTGACTGCCCAGAGAGGAAAGGAGGTGGCGTTTGGGCGGCTCGGACGTCTGTTGGCCGAAAATTTTTGGTCATAAGAATGAGGTGTTGGACGGGAGATTGAAATGTTAAGTATCCATCACGGCGACTGATTTCAAGTCTATTATGGAAATATATAAAACCATTTTTTTGTTTCTAAAGAAATCCTACCTGCCAATCTCACAAGCATTGAGGTTAGGTTATTGAACTCAATACCGATGACATTCTAGTGAACGAACGCCCACGGAGTAGGCGAATTTATGGAGATGTCACAAATGCCAAATTTAATGAAGAATTGGAAAAATCCAAATCGAACAAAAACACTTCTTTTTTCGGGACTCGTTTTATTCGGAGCTTTTCGGTGTGGAAAAATCGAAGTGCCAACAACTGATGATGATTCAAGATCCCTCGACTCGACCTCAACATCAGAAATGAAATTATCGAATGAATCCTTGAATTCGGAACTAGCACCGGGCAAAACGATTCTTGGCCCATTTCTGCCAGCTCCAGCCTTTTCATTTTATTGGATCAATAACCCAGCAAATTGTCGCTCGCGTGTGAAAGTGACTTCGGTATTGGGTGAGAACGCATTGGTTAGGGTGTATCTAGTGAATAGTGACCTTGCCAATTATAAGGAAACATTGACTAACAAGTTTCTTGTATCTCTACCTCAGGCAGCATCTAGCCAAGTGCCGAGTACTAAGACATTTGAGCTAGGGACTTTTCCTGCAGCGACGAACACAACTATGATTGAGATTCGAATAAGCACGGGTCAGAACAGATCAAAAGTCTATTTTGAAGCAGACTGTGATGTTAAAGACTCAGACTACGGAGTTTCCTTTCAAAATGGTACGTTTTCTCCATGGAGAGGGTTACCAAAAGAGTCACTATTTGCTTATGTTCCCTATCACGCTGAAGCGCTAGTGCTTGCGAATCAAGGCAAATCGGCCATTGCCATTGCAGGTGTTGATTCAAAAGGAGTGGAGGATGCAAATTCGCATGTTTTTGGACCTGTAAATAGCACGACCAAGCCAGTTCAAGTTGCTGGCGGAAAATCAGTTCCATTGATTCCTCGTCATGTAAGTTGGGCTGGCACAGGAGTTAATGATGTACTTTGGAGGTTTGATTTTATTGAGAGTGCTTGGACGTTTGCTGCGGGTGGTTTTCCACTTATTTTGTCGCCGAGTCCAGCTGCCGTTAAGAAGATTAAGGCTGGGATGGTGTTTGATGGTCAACGGGTTTTGCCACATGCGTTTCAACGAGATTACTTAAGGTTTTTACGCAATAAAATGGTATATTTTACTGGCGACACGACAAAAATGATTGCAGATTTTGAGTCAATGATTGCAAAAGGCAACGTAACACTTGGAACATTTCCAAATAACTATTTGATAAATGGCAGATATGGTCTGCTGACGGACTTTAGGAGTGCCATTTCTGCACAAAACGTCAATAGACTAAGCGAATGGCTTGGTTCCTCTGATGGTTGGCAAATACGTGATCCTAGCTCGCCCCACTTCCCAGGGGTTAGTACTCTGATACCTTCAGAAATATACGCATCAACTAGCGATAATGTTATTTGGCAAATGGTCATAAAGCCTATTCCGGGAGCAAATAATCAAAAGATTTCGAACACGGTAAAAATCACTAAAGGGACCACGACGACAACCATGCCACTTAGTGATCCTACACATTGGAATCGACTCAGTATCACAGCACCGATTCTTCTCGGTGATCAAACCAATCCAGATCCCACTAGCAATATTGTCGATAGTCGCACACCTATGTTTCACGGCTCTTCTCAGTATGACAATTCGTTGAGCCCATCGCTAGCAATCATGGCGACACTTGATGGAAGTAAGGCTCAAACACCATTTCACAATCCATTTTATGCACAGAAGTCTTTGCTTTATCGTGCGGCACTTGCAGGTTTGACTGATTTAGCAGCTTTGCCTGAGAGTGAGATTTGGAATTCGCCAGAAACTGATCTTAATGGTCGGTATGCTGGAGGTACAATTGCCTTTACAATGGGGCGTAAAGTCTTAATCAGCTATGGCGAAGTTGCCCATTTGCTAAGAAAAGTATTTTGTAGTTCTGCGCCAACAGAAGCAGAAAAAACACAATTCTACTGCTCACAATTCCCTTTCCCGGCAATGAGTCCGCAGGAATTAAGCAGTTGGTCATTTACTGCTGATGAACTTATACTTTGGAAAGACATCTTCGCAACTTGGACAGCTGGAGTTCAGAGAGTTTCGTATCGCCTCTATCCAAACGATATGGTCACCTCACGCAATCAATCTGCACATTACCTATTTGTTTATCAACAGCTGGCTCGTGGGTCCGGGGATCCCTTTGATATTGCACTGGTCAACGATTACGTAGATCGTTGGGTTCAGTCTCAAGATCCTTCAGGATATTTTATGGAACAAGCGGGTCCTGACGCATCCTATATTGGAATGTCAAATTTTCATGCTGCGACCTTCTATCTCATTTCCTGCATGGAAGGTAAATGTAATCAAAAAATTAAAGAATCGATTGCAAAGGTGTATCGGTTCTTTAGTTATACAGTTGCCCCAGAGCCAAACTCGGCATCAAACATTTTGGGCGGCTTTAACTTCAATCATAGAGTAGGAGCTGGATTTCATAATGAGCAATTTGGCGGCGCGAGAGGTATTGCGCTCGATATACCTGAAGTCAGTGCTTGGACTGCGAACTCTCTTTTGCCTACTGGTAAAGCTCAACAAAAAGTACCTAGTCTAGCTAATTATAGTCCGGGAAAAAGCCAACGATTGGACCTTGGTGTTCCGAGATTTATATCATACCAGTATATGACAGAAGCGACGCCTGCGAAGTTTCCTGCCACACTACCCGGGTCTTTTACCTTGGATGTACAAGATGCAAAGCAACTCATAGCTGTTAAAAGGCCAGGTTATTTTACCTCATTTTATGTTGGGCGTCCTGTGGTTTACCCTTTGCACATTGCTTCAATTAATGACCCAAAACATCGACTTGCTTGGAAGGACAACGGTGAATCAACTGGTGCAGCAATTGGCGATCCACATTATTGGAGTGCCGCATATGTTGGCGGAGGCATGAGTCTCTTTTGGACTCCTGAATTTGGATCTTCAGTTCTTGCTGGGAACTGGACGCCGCTTGCACACCATGGTCTAGTGGCTGTTGATGGAATGACTGGTGTACGCTCCTGGGAAGACTATTTTTCAACAAGTTATCAGCTTGCTGCAGATAAATCGTCTTTAGTCACAACGGGAAAGCTCGAAGCGAAACCTTGCGTTTTTGCAAAGACGCCTCAAGAGCTATGTTCTGGAATGGAAAATTTTAGTTACGTAAGAGCCTATAGATTTCTCGATGATACAATTAACGTGTCTACAACAATTTCGGCAGCAGCCAATGCCGTCGCAACTCAAGGCAGTACTCTTTTTGAAAATATTCCGTTGGCAGGCGGTAAGCCTAAAATAGTTGGGACAATTGCGCCCACTGTGCAAAGTATATCGCCGCAGGAAGTGATCTATCGAGGAAGCAATGGCGGACCTGGTTTAAGAATACGCTTTAGAAATGCGGCATTCAGTAGAAATATTAACAACGGGCCAATGAACGCTGAGAAACTTCAAATTAACAGGGTGGAGCTTGGCATTAAAATTCCGCAGGCCGGGGAAACAACCAAACTAGAATATTGTTTGCAGCCAGTATCCGCTGACCCAGTCAAATGTGGTTTTTAGTGAAGCCTAGGTTTTGTTCTAACAAACGAAACTGGAGAAAGGAATTGCATTTCAAAATGCATTTAACAGAATTGCCTTACGGTGCTGGGTGGGATGATTGGTGGCTGAAGTTTTTTGGGCATAAAGTTGAATGCAAATAATTTTTCGGTTTGGGTGTGATAGCGTCTAGTTAGTTTCCGGCGCGAAACTAGTTTAGCGCCAGAAACGTGTCCAGAGCGAAGCGATGGCTATTGGATTATTCGCAGAAGACTTCGCGGTAGCAATATCTCAGGACTCTTTCGGTTTGCTTGTACATTTACCAGGTAGTGCTGATGAGGATCCTGGAGGTCTTCTGGAAGATGGAGAAACCTTAGGATAGACGCAAATAAGTCCTTCACCGCAATCTATCTTTGGTCGGCCGAAAAATCCGTCTCCACATGTCTCTCCTGCTTTTGCATCCGGCAACTCACATGTTCCAGAAATTGCAGAGGATGAGCCATCAGGTCCTGCAGGGGCAGTTCCAGTTTTAGGGAATTTGCAAACTAAACCTTTTGCGCACTTTGTATCGGGAGTGCCCAAAGTTCCATCTCCACAGGTTTCACCCACTCCAGCACCTGGTTCCTGGCAGGTTCCAGGGATTGCAGACGACGATCCAGCAGGACCAGTTGGAGCTGTTCCTTCAGGTGGAAATTTACAAACTAAATCACCCGCACATTTTATATTTGGAGTTCCAAAGGTACCATCGCCACAAGTTTCTCCAACTTTGGCTCCTTTTGCGGGCCGTGATTTTGATTCAAGAGTTGAGTCATTAGCGCCAGAAGTTCGGCACCCAAAATTAAAAGCAGCTACTGTAAAAAGAGTGGAAAATGCTAAAATGCGACCCAAACAAAGTGACGACATAAAGCTCCTCGATTGGTGAGAGTTGATGAATCTGTGAGATTGCGAGACTTTGCATATAGGATAGCATTTTTTGACAGTGATATAAAACAGGTGCCCAGGGTCTTGGGGTAACTCGTTTCTTGAATCGTGATTACAAGAGTTGTTTGTACCTAAAGCAACTCTTAATATGATCATTAAACATTCCTAGGGCTTGCATATGTGCGTATATTGTCGTCGATCCTAAGAATTTAAATCCACGTTTTTTTAGATCTTTTGCAAAAGCATCAGACTCAGCGGTAGTAGCAGGAATGCCGCTTAACTCATCGGCGTGACGCACGATTGGTTGACCGCCGACAAATTCCCACATGTATTTGGAAAATGAGCCATACTCCTTTTGGATTTTTAAAAAACATTTGGCATTGTTGACCGCAGCTCGGATCTTTAATTCGTTTCGAATGATTCCCGAGTTATTCATTAAAGATAAAATTTTTGCTTCTGAAAACTTTGAGACTTTAACGGGATCAAATTGAGAAAATGCTTCACGATAGTTTTCTCTTTTTTTGAGCACTGTAATCCAACTTAATCCAGCTTGTGCGCTTTCTAATACTAGAAACTCAAAAATGATTCGATCGTCATAAGAAGGCACCCCCCATTCTTCGTCGTGATATCTTATATAGAGGGGATCGCTCTTACACCAGCCGCAGCGTGTTTTCTCTTTTGTCATCATTGCCTCGTGGAATTTCTTTTTGAAAATTTCTAATTGAATTTAGTGAATAGGTGTATTTAATTTGGATCTCTGTACTTGTATTTTGTCAGCCAATGAATAATTGTGGAGTCCTTTGCTCAACATTGCTAATCCCTGGATCGGCCTTACTATACTTATGTGGGTATTTTATACAATTAGAGGTAGCAATGAAAACTATATTGGCAATGTTTCTAGTGATTTCTGCAGGCTCTGCCTGTGTCCACTCAGATCTGGACTCTGAGCAAGTGTCGTTTGGAGCGTCAGAGAGAAAGAGTTCAGATGCATCTCAGGCAGGTCAGGGGGACATGCAACTGGAGGAAAAATCTAAAGGTGGCTTCGAGAGGAAACAATCTCGTTGTGATGAGAGGTCGTTAAAGGAATCGCAGCTAAAAGCGCGGCCCGAGATATCAATAGGAGTTGAAGCTACGATTCCTGACAAGGAGGGTAGCGGTACGACGCATGGATATACTGAGTTTGATGAATGTGCAAAACATTAACTAGATTCTGCTGAAAGGCGATAGCCTTGAAGGATCTCAGGTCAAAGAGCATGAAATCACATGATCCATCGCTTCGCTCTGGACACGTTTCTGGCGCGAAACTAGTTTCTCGCCAGAAACTAACTAGCTTTTGATTTAGAATCACCATTTTCAAATCGTTCGCCGCGCTCAATAGCTTTTCTAAACTTAAATTTGGGTGGAGTAGCCATGATTTTTTTCAATGCATCAGTAGGGGGCGCCTCCGATTTATAAATCATGTAGCAGCAAAGATCTCCTGCCGTTGTTTGAACGATTGCAGAAGCAATTGTTGACGAGTCTGCAGCTTGTTCTTCGTCGGTAGTCGATGTAGGGCTTGGGTTGTACTGATCACTTTCGTTAAGTGCGAAGGCTGCATTCGCTGCGACAGCAGTTTGTAAACGTTTCTTTAATGAGGCTGCTTTCTTTGTGATCTTGTTTTCGGGCATTTTTATAATTGAATCCAAATCAACCAACGCATCGGCAAGCTCATTGTGCCTAATTTTTGCAAGAGCATAATTGTAGGTAACGGTCGCTTTCACATCAAATTTGTCATCTGGGACGGAGTCAAGAGTTTTGCGATACAGTTCGAGACTCTCGTCAAAAAGTCCGCATTTGGCATGGGCCACAGCTTTATTATTTAGATAGCTAATGACATTGCCAATCGCTTCTATCTGACCTAACATTTTCTTCGCGGAATCACTTGATCCAGAAGCAATGGCCACTTTTGCAGCTCCTTCAAGAACTGTTTCGCAGGATGGATCGATGTCTTTTGCTTGCGCTAAAGCTTCATTGGCAGCTTCAAGATCGCCAGCTTCAGCCTCTCCTTCTGCCATTGATATCAGACGTTCTAGATTGATGGGCGACATGCTTTGCGCTTTTTGGAAACATTTAAGAGCTTGTTCAAATTTTCGCAGTACCATTAATGATTTTCCAAGTACATTTAGTGCAAAAATAGATTCGGTAGTTCCTTTCAGAGATTCGATGGCAAAGTCTCGAGCGCCTTCATATTGACCTTTGGCGTAGGCAAGCTCGGCTCTGATGACATTCTTTTTTCCTTCTCCAATGGACTCATCTGCAAAATACCTCGCAGCCAAAGTGTCTGCTTCACCAATGTTTTTGATGCCGATCATGGCCCGAATCTTAGTTTCGAGGGTTTGAGATTCAGTGGGCATTCGATCTTGCTGCACCGTCCAAACAATGGTCTTTATGAAAGCCTCTTTCTCAACAGGTTTCTGAATAATATTTGCGACACCCATTTCACGAATCAGCGGCATATCGCTAGGATTCAGAAGACTACTTTGCACGATCAGTGGACATTTTAGAAATCCCTTGCTGCGGATTCTCTGAATCAGTAGAGGACCGGTGATTCCTTGAAGTCTCCATTCCATGATGATCAGATTCGGCTCTTCCCCACTGTCAATCGCCTCCCATGCGGCATCGCCCGAGGTAAACTCTTGAATAGATGTCACTCCAAGTTCTTCAAAAATCCTCTTAACTTCATTTCTGATGTGGTCTTCTGGATCGATAATCACAACGCTATTGAGTCCGAGTACATTTCCTACAACGGCTCCATCCTCATTTGGAGGAAGGCTTAGGTCTGTGCTGCCGAACAGGTCTTGCGCCATTTTATCTATGTCTTCGCTTAAACTTGAATTGATGAATGATGCCTGCTTGAGAGTGCATTTTGCCTCATTGATTTTCCCATCGAGATTTTGTGCGAATGCGAGGTTCAGCAGTTGCGGCGCATTTCCTGGAAATAGATCGAGCAATCTTTTTTCAAGCTTGACTAACTCGATGGTCGATTTTGCATTGCGAAGATGCTTGCGAAGATAGTGAGCCGATAAAAGCGTACCATCCCATTCATATTTTTCAAACGTGGCCATAAAGTCTTCAAGTTCTTTTTTCAAACTGTCCTTAGTAAACGGCTTTGAATGATAGGAAAGTAAGCCCGACTCAAAAGCTGCTGGGAGGCACCAGGTTTCTTTTTCATCTAAGAGAAATGATACGCGTACATTTCTGAGTTGGTAGAAGCTCGTCACGAGCCTGACCGTGTGCATTCCATTAATTGGTTGATCAGCGGATAGCGGCACTATGAGCCAGTCTGCGCCATCTGTTTCTAAAATGTTATGAGCATCTGCAATGCTGGCGACTGCCTGTGCGGAAGTGAATCCGACAGATTTTGCGACTTCGGATAGTAATTGCCTGACAGCTCCAGATGAATCGACGAGCAATACCTTCGCAGATTTGTCAGGAAATTTTGTTTCAATGGCCATTGTTGCGTCCTGGTGAATCTAGAGACCTGTGATTTCAAACGAAAAAGAAACGATACTCTTTGAGACATCGGCTTATAATGAATCAACTTGAGTTCCGAGATTAATAGGTATTGGTGAAATAGCAGGCCCTAATATCAGTTTTACCCAATTGGCGTCGAAATGATCCAAAAATGATTTGTATAAATGACTGAAATAGTAAGATTAAATGCAGTTAATTGTGTTTTTCCTAAAGTTTTAGACTCACTGGACGATGACCCTCAGGCGAGAGAGTTGGCCCATGGCTCGACTCCTAACCGAAGCACTAGAGGAGAGATCATATGAAGAAAATTGGTTCATTGGCGATGACTTGCCTGATTGTGAGCTGTAATGCAGAACCGCAATTTTCAGGTCCGCAAAAAAAGTCATTTGATGAAACTTCGAAATATAAACATTCCTTTACTGCATCTACATTGCTGGACGGGTCATACTCCATGTCAAAGGATGGCCGTTATGGAGCAGATACCGTTACTATGCGAGAACAAGCTCCGACGATTCAGACTAATAATCAGATCGTTCGAAAAGAAGGACAAGCTTTGAACAAGCAAGGGCATGATGCGATCTTCTCTAAAGAAGAATTCGATGTGTCCAGTGCAGGTCTTTTGGATCTCCTAATTGTAATTGATGACTCGAGGTCAATGGTAGAGGAACAAAATGCATTGTCCACGAAACTTGGGCCATTACTCAGTGCGGTAAATGATACAAACTGGCAAATTGCCGTCATCAGCATGTCGAATCCATCTGTGAAGGTAGCTAACTTGATCAGAAAGACAGACTTGAATATAGCTTCAAAATTTGCGAAAGCCGTCGTTAAACAGACCGATACAACAGCAATGGAGCGCGGATTTCCGATGGCGATCGAAGCATTGAGTGCCAATTGGGTTCGCAGTGGATCTGCTCTTGGCGTCATTGTAGTGAGCGATGAGGATAATTGTGGAAGTGATCCAGGCGAGCTTGCGCGTTGCAACGGAGTTCAAGGTAAGAACGCTGCTGAAATGGTCGAATTTTTGCATTCTATTCGTCCAGTAGGCCAAGCGCGGGTCTATGGATTGGTAAAACCGGATGCAGCGAGTTGCCCTAGTGCTGCAGGAGTAGGTACTGAGTATCTTAAAGCCGTAGTAGCAACGGAAGGTGAAAGTGGTAGTATTTGCGCTGCCGACTATTCAGATACGCTGACCAGTATTTCTAATAATGTAAATCGCATCATTAAGCGTGAGTTTAGATTGAGTGGCACTCCGGATATGAAAGAATTTATTGTTGCGGCTGATGGAGTTCCAGTTACAGATCCAAATGCCTATAGAATTGTTGCGAATAAAGTCACAATCAACACCGAAATGTTTAAAGATGCTAAGAAAATCTCATTTTCCTACACACACAGTGCTGTTCCAAAGTTTGATAAACTTGCTGTTCCTGGCACAGTCTATCCAGGGACTTTAGTCGTCAGATACAATGAGATAGTTCAACCTGCTACAGCCTATAATCATGTGGACGATCAAGACGAAATTTTGTTTACGCCGATGCCACCAGAGGATGCACTCGTTCGAGTTACTTGGCGTGAGAACAAGGAATTGCTCAAGAACTTTAAACTTAGTGGAACAGAAATTCGTGAAGATACCGTTGAAGTTTTTGTCAATAGTGTAAAACAACCAGCGACAAAATATACTTACACCAAAGGTGAGATTCAGCTAACTACAGCTCCTGCTGATGGCTCTAAGATCGAGTTTAAGTACAAAACAGAAGGTCATAAAATATTGACGTACCCGTTTGCAATGAGTCGAGAACCAGCACAAGTAAAAACCTTTGATGCGGCAACTCAAAAGGAAATCGCAGTTAGTAGAAATAGTAACACTTTGCTGTTTGACCGGGCCGACATTGTTGCTGGGCGTAAGATTAATGTTGCTATTGACTATGGTGCAAAGCCATCTCAACTGAGTCTGGATTTGCCAGATCAAGCGATACCTGAAACGATAAAAGTATTGTTAGATGGCCAAGATCGAGGCTGCGTCGCCGGAACACCTGGTTCTGATTCAGCGGTGCCCTTGGCAGATTTGAATCATGATTTAATGAGTTTGAATTTAGCCGGATCGACTATTGATGTGAAATGCCCAGATTCAATGGCGGATTACACAAAAATTGACGTGACCTATCAACATGAAACTCCTAGGCAGTATGTCTTTAAAGTTCCTGACTCGGTGCCGGTTGGGGATGGTATAAACCCTACGGAATGGAAAGTGACTGTGGACGGGAAGGAAACAAAGAAGTTCAAGAGAATAGACAGAGAGATAGAAATAGAGGAAAGCGAGATTGGAAGAACTTCTAAAGTGGACATAGAGACGACCTACTACACAAGAATTGATCCGTAAGACTTATCACTCCATTAGAGGCATACATTTTAGAGAAACTGAGAATCACCCCTGTAGCTGAAACCGCTATAGGGGTGATTTTTAAGCATTTTAGGAAACGTGAGCCACTAGACGATATTTTGCTTGAATAACTGGACTCCATTGATACCCATGTCTTACATAACTGGAATTAATCGCTGCTTTTTTGTTTAGTTCCATTGAAGAAATGGTTTCGCGTCATCGACTAATTTGCCATAATGACGGTTCATTACTTTGAATAGAGAATAAGCTGTGCCACAACAAAAAATTAAAAGAGTTGGCTTAAACATTTCCAAATTACTACTCGTTGGTGGACTTTTATATTGGATGGTCACTACGGGTAAGATCGACGTTGATCAAATGTTTAAGGCATTTTCAGATCCGAGCATTGTGATTCCGGCAATTGTAGTCTGGCTTTTTGGACCTGTTGTCATTGGGACATTGCGATGGTGGATGCTTTTAAAGGGCGCAAATCTTGAATGTTCTTGGATGAAAGCTCTTAGACTTCAGTTGATTGGATTTTTTTTCAATACTGCGATGCCAGGTGCGGTGGGCGGAGATATCGTAAAGGCAATTTATATTGTCAAAGATCAACCACGCCCATCTGGTAAGACTTCGGCATTATTGACGGTCTTGTTGGACAGAATTGTAGGCCTGATTGGTTTATTTGCTATGGGGGCGGCTGCGGCAATATATAACGCCGACGTTTTACTCGCAAATTCTGCGACACAGTCCCTTTTAAAGGGACTGGTTCTTGTGTTTGTAATGTCGTTAGTTTTTTTAGGCTTGGTATTTATAAAATATAAAAATGGGAACGATCCATTTAGACGTTTTTTGCAAAGAGATTTGCCCGCTTTCAAAACACTTTTAGGGATTTACGATGCTTTGCGAAATTACCAAACGAAACCCTTACTGCTGTTTGGTACGATTGGCCTTTCAATGGTGATGCAGTTGTTTTTTATGATTTTTATGGGTTATTTAGGATCGAAGCTTTATCCAGATGCTTTCGACGTCACGCTCTTACCTGCTGTTTTTCCATTTGGGATTTTAGTCACTGCGGTTCCTATTGCACCGGGTGGATTGGGAGTTGGGCATGCCGCGTTTGAAAAGCTTTTTCATATTGTAGGTTTGCCAGGTGGAGCCAATATATTTAATATTTATGCCCTCAGTCAGTTGTGTTTAAACCTATTGTGTTTTATTCCCTATCTGTTGACGATGAGGAACGCACCTATTCAAAGCTCAGATTTAGCTTTAGAAAGTGATCAATTAACGTGAGTACATTGGCCCTAGACGGCGTCATTCTTTATTATGAAACATTCGGTGAATTGAGCTCTGCATCGCAGATTATAACATTAGTAAATGGCCATACCCGGAGTAGCTCTGATTTTAAAGGCATGGCCAGACAGTTAGAGAATGCCGGAATGTTTGTCATATCGGTTGATAATCGAGGAGCAGGACGTAGTGAAGTTTCTCGACCATTTACATTGGATGATATGCAAGATGATGTCGTCGCGGTTTGGAATGCCTTGAATGTCAAAAGATCGGCATTACTTGGAATTTCTATGGGAGGCTTTATCTGTCAAGGTTTAGCTATTCGTCATAGATCACAGGTTGAGAAGTTAATATTAGTGTCTACTGCAAATGATGGAAAATGGATTAAACCAACTGGAGGCGGTTGGATTAATGAAGCGAATATGGTTGAAGAGAAATTAGCATCATATTTTGCGCCGGGTTTTGTGGAAAGAAACAAGCTCTTGTTTGAAAGTATGGTCAAACAAACAAAAATTGCAATCTCAGGTGGCCAGTTTACCAGTCGCTCCAATATGCAAAAAGATGCTGTAGCGACCAGCAATGGCAAACTAGATCTATCAATCATCGATTGTCCAACTCTGATTGTTCATGGAGACCAAGATCAGATTATTGATATTGAGGGAGCAAAGGATTTACTAGCTAAGATTCGGGGGTCAAAGCTTAAAGTTTTACCTGGAGTCGGCCATTTAATCTTAGCCGAATCTCCAAAGATCCTTTATCAAGAAGTCATTGAGTTTTTGACTAAAAAGTAGCTAAACATACTATTAGGTAGATGATTCCTTTTCTTAAATCGATTCAAGTCAGCATAATCATAGGAGGTGTGCCTTGAAGTCAATCATGATTAACCGCTATGGTGGACCGGAAGTCATAAGTATTCTCGACAGACCTATTCCAAAACCTCTTTCAAACGAGGTGTTGGTAAAAGTTGCAGCTGCCGGCATCAATTCCGCAGATTGGCATTTCATGCGAGGAGATCCTTTTGTTTTGCGACTTGCGATGGGAATGAAGAAGCCAAGAATCAAAGGATTGGGGGCAGATCTTGCAGGAACAGTCGTTGAAGTTGGAGACGATGTTCATGACCTTAAGATTGGTGACACCGTCTTTGGGGATCTTTCAAATTGTGGTTTTGGTGCATTTGCTGATTTTGTTGCCGCACCTGCAACAAGTTTTCTTCCTACAAATGATACTTTACCGCTGGAGCATTGGGCAGCGGTTCCCATGGCCAGTGTCACGGCATTGAAGGGATTGAAATTGGTCGCAAAAATACAAAAAGGTGAAAAGTTATTGGTGAATGGTGCTTCAGGAGGAGTTGGAAGCTTTGCAGTGCAAATTGCCAAAGTTCTTGGCGCACATGTAACGGCAGTTTGCAGCAAAGAGAAAATGCCGATGTTCAACAGTGCGCTAGTTGATGAACTGATCGACTACAAGAAGACTAAACTGCTTGACCTTGAAAATCGTTACGACGTGATATTTGATGCAGCTGCGTTTCAACCGCCGTTCGCATATGAAAAACTTCTTCTTCCAAAAGGGCGCTATGTACTAGTGGGCGGCGATTTTACTAAGCAAATTAAAGTTATCATGATGGGTGGTATCAGAAACCTTTTGTCTGACAAAAAATTTCTGTCATATCTTTCAATGCCAGATAGAGGTCTTCTTCAGGAGATTATCCAGTGGATTAATGAAGGAAAAATAAAACCAAACATCGATACAATTTTCCCCATGAGCAGTGCCTCTGAGGCATTGCAACGAATGCATGATAGGAATGTTCGAGGAAAGATCTTGCTCCAAAACTAAGTTGACATCGCGTTTTCAAACCGCCAGGTCAGTATCAGAGGACCCTTAACGGGGCGATGCATAGGAAAATAATTACATGCCACAGAGGCTTTCACCTCAACAAGAAGCAATCGATCCTCAAAAGAAAGTAGCTAACTATTTCTTCTCGATACGAACGCACTTGTCTGCACAATGATTGTTTCCTGAAGAATGCCCTCCGATAGCAACATAGCCTTCTTTACATATGCAGGTGTCGCCTCGGTGATAGGATCTTGCAATGATGCCCATGACTCCGCCCTCGCTTGGGGTCGCATAAGTCGAAGTAATTGGAGCTGAGAGTTTATATTTCTCAGTAACAATCTTTGTGCAAAAAGCAGAAGATAAGGTTTGCATTCCCGTTGCGACTTCGTTTTCATTGCATGTTCCACTGCGAGCGACATGTTTTTCCGCAGAAACACTGCTTAGCACTCCTGCAGGGAGCGGGCAGCAAGTCATCTCTTGATAGCGCCCGTCATTGATTGTTACGACAACGTGATTATCTTTGCATTTGCCGTAGCCTTGTTTGCCTTTTGTGGGGGACTGGGTGCAAACAGCATACAAAGGATTCTGTGGAACGGAGGGAGTCGTTGTAGGTGTGGAAGTGGGAGTTGCGACAGTGGGAGGTTCCGGTTGGGAATCTTTCCCTTTGCCAGCTTCCTCGCTATTGACGGGCACAAATTCTGGCTCTGGTTCGTCACCTTTGCCAGCATTGTCCGATTTGCTGTCTCCCTTGGTGACGAGGCCGAGGGCGCCTTTGTTTCCTTTGAAATCGATTTCCTTCTTACAACCGTTAAAAGCGTACATTAAAGTCACTGCCAGTACGCAATGACTCAAAAAATATCGAATGATGCGACCTCTCGATTTAATGTCAATGTTCGTCATTGATGTAAAACCTCTGGTTTGTAGACTAGAATCGCTATTAGCGAAGGCCCGCAATCAATTTGACCTCTTGTTCGCTAACACCGAGTTCTCGAGCAATTTTTGTATGATTGACACCTTGAGTGACGAGGGCTCTGATGTCGCTGAATTTTTTGTCCTCAAGATCTTTCATAACATCATCAAAACGCACGCCCTCTTGAAAGAATTTTGCTAGATACTCCGCCTTCTCAACCACACGAGCAAAAGATTTTCTTTCGTTTCGAATTCTCAGAGTCAGATTTTCCAGGTAATGCTGCTTTTGAGTTAACTCAGCCATCGGAGCTTCAAATCGAGAGCCCAGTTCTGTTACGATTCCGTCAACCTCAGCAGAGATTTGTGTGACGCCAGATTTAACTTCCTGCTCTGCCTCTGTAGCAAGTATTTGAACCTGCTCTTTCATGGCTCGAACTTGCGATTGAGCAATGGCAAGGTCCTCTTTCACCGATTTTCTCAACTCATGAAGTAAAGATCTCTCCTCGGTCATTTCGCGCATGATGGCTTGATGCTGTGACTGACGACGGCTCAGCTTAATAAAAGCTAACGCTAATCCGATATCTGCTATCACTAGGCTAATCAGCAATGCGCTAATCATAATCATCCCTCTTGTAAAAATGATTTAAGAACCAACTCGTCCGTTTCATCAATACTGACGGTTTGAACAGTTACCATTTTCTTTTTGCCACGTTTTCCCACGTCTTGTGTCTGAATGACTTTAGCTAAAATCGAGAATCGAGCTGGTTGATCGATACGTCTGTATTCGACAAATTTGGTCTTTCTTTGCCAGTAATCTGGGATATTCACGTGAATTCTGAGTAAAGTGCCTTCAGTGAAGGCCTGCTGTGATTGAAACTCTATGCCGGCAGGTGAAATGTGAACAGACTGTGCTGCTTCCATCAATTTTTCGTCTGAAGATAGGCTGTATGCACCAAAATTGATTTGAACTTTGCGATTTGAACGAGGGTAATTTTTTATTAGGGACGAATCAAAGCGTCGAGAAACGGCTGGTCCTGTCGGCTCTGGTCCGGTTGTGGCTTCAACTGCATTGGTTGCGTTCGAGTCCGGAGCTTTCATTGTATCGATTGGAAGGGTCGCCATGTAGAATCCTCGGGGGTGAAAAGGTTACGATTGGATCTGTTTAACTCGCTCGTTTAACCGAAAACGCCTTCATAAGCTTTTCCTGCAGCGCTGCGCCGGTAAATGGCTTTATTATAAAATTACTGACACCGTTTTTGACAGCGTCTAGCATTTGGTCCTTTTCAGACTCAGCCGCAACCATCAAAAATGGAATTTCTCGCATACTACCCTGGGATCGCACAGTTTTAAGCATTTCAAGTCCATTAATGTTGGGCATATTCCAGTCGCATATTATAAAGTCGACATCTGAATTTGACTTGAGCAATTCAATTCCGTGTGCGCCATCATCGGCTTCCAAAAAATTGTTGTAGCCACTTTGACGTAATAGAGTTTTGACGATTCTACGCATGGTTGGAAAGTCATCGACAATAAGAATTTTCATTTCCGTACTTCCTTGACGCATACTCGCTTCTCCAGCAAATCATTTCAATTTTCTTCAGATAATTTTTACTCAGTCAGCATGTTTTTTATTTTTGATCGTAATTTTACAACAGCTTGTGTGTGCAGCTGACTCACGCGTGATTCTGTGACCTCAAGAATTCTGCCGATTTCCTTCAAGTTCAACTCTTCGTAGTAGTAGAGTTGGAGTACAAGCTTTTGCTTGTCGGGAAGGTCATCAATATTCTTTCGAATAATATCGCTGGCGGCTTGATTCTTTAATTGGACGAATGGATTCTTGCTGTTTGTGTTTTCTATGCTGTCTAGTAAACTGCGTCGATCATTTTGACTTGGACCCGAGAGCTCATCAATAGAAAGCAAAACGGTATTGTTTACTTTTGCCTGCATATCTTGAAATTCTTCTAGTGGCATTCCGAGGCAAGTTGCGAGCTCATCTTGATTGGGCTTTCTACCGAGCTTTTGCTCGAGTTCTTGAACTGTCCTGTCGATCATTTTAGCTTTGTCACGTGCACTTCTTGGTACCCAGTCCTGTCCACGAAGTTCGTCTAAAATAGCGCCGCGAATCCTAAATTCTGCATAGGTTTTGAATTTATTTTCACGTGTTGGATCGTATTTATCGATTGCATCCATGAGGCCAATAACGCCACTTGAAATGAGATCCTCAATATCAACATTGCTTGGGAGTCTAGAAGCAATCCTCTGCGCGACAAAGCGAACAAGACTTGCGTAATCTTGAATCAATTGCTCACGTAATTTGCCGTCAACTCCAGACTGTTCCTGTTTATATTTTCGTAGTTGTTTACTCATTGGTCCTCGGCGAGTTTAGGAATTACTCATATTTTAACGCGAACAATGCTCAAATTGATATATGTCACAGATTTGACGCAAGCGTCGTTTGACCTGCAAGTACTGACCAAACTTGTTCAATAGGGCGTTTCCACTCTCGTTCTTGAGGTGAATTGGTTAAATCCCAAATTCGACGCCAAGCACTTGACCAGCCCTGTCCTGCAACCGTGTGTAATGCTCCATCCCAGGCGACCTTGCGAGCGAGAATGCTTCTATTCAGAACCGAGTCACTTCGGATGTGGCCGACTGGAGTCACTGTTACGCCGCAATATTGCTTTGCGACTTCCGCAAGTCGAAGACCTATTCGAGTCCCTTCGTCATCGCTTCTTACTTGATTTATGAGCAGTGAACATTGAATGCGGTCGTGGTCTTCTGCCATGACCTTAATAAGTGCGTAAGCGTCTGTGAGCGCGTGAGGCTCTGGTGTGGTGACCACCACATAGTGATGACTTGCTGCGTTTAGGCTCAGCACACTGGATGATATTCCTGCTGAGGTATCGATAATGACAACATCATATGTTTGTGGCAGTCGGCTTAACTCAGCGAGTATGCAACTTCGCTCTAGATTCCCAAGATTCGCAAGCCTTGAGATTCCACTTCCAGAGGATATTAAGTCAATGCCCCTTGGCCCCTTTTGAATAATATCTCTGATGGTGCAGGTTCCATCCAGAACATCAGCAAACGTTTTACTGGGAGTAAGGCCTAGTAATACGTCCACGTTGGCCAGACCAAAGTCTCCGTCTATGACTAATACCGAGTTACCGTTTGATCTAGCTGCGAGTGCAAAATTGATCGTTGTTAAGGTCTTTCCTACTCCGCCTTTGCCGCTTGTAACACTTATTATTTTCTGCAAGTTGGACTCCGAGTATAAAAATGTTACCGATGATGTGCATTTGTGATGAAACTGAATATCTTTGCTGGACGCTGATTTACAAATTGAAAATTCTCTCCAGAATGCGCTCTCTTGTTGCTCTTTCAATTCCAGTTGAAAAGTCACTTCCGTAGGTTAGATAGCTAAGGGGAAGAGACCATCTGGAAGAGTAAGTATATGCCTCTCCGTATGCGGAGCATTCGTCAAGCTTTGCAATCGCCAAGCTTGAAAGCCCTAAGGAGGAAAAATTGCTGATAGCTTTTTCCGATACCGAAAACTTCTCTGCAGCTGAAACCACTAAGTGAAAATCTAAACTGAGGCCTAAATTTTTCATGATTTCGAAACTTTTTGTGGAGTCTGAATCCATTGGGTTCGTTCCTGGGGCGTCAACCAAAACGATATCAACTCCTTTCAAGGCAACGACAAGTTTCTTTAACTCATGGGCTTCAGAGAATTCTTGATGTTGAATTCCCAGAATCTTTGCAAAAACTCTGGTTTGTTCAGAGGCTGCTACCTTGCTTGTGTTGAATGATAAAATTGCCACCTTATGTCGATCTCGTTTGTGAATTTCCGCAGCCACTTTTGAGATGAGCGATGTCTTTCCTGATCCTGGAGTTCCCACAAATACATGAACACTTGTGATCCCTGGAGTTGCATTCCATTTTGGACTAATTCTGATGCGCTTTAGCATCCAACGCATCGCTTGATCACGATAGTATCCTTCAACCTCATCTATTGATTTATTGATTTCTGAAGGCGGCGGTAGACTGCTCATATGGCGATTTAATTCAGCGATACTCGCCTCGTCAATGCCGGCAGCTTTCAGAGTCTGGTTGATTGCAAAGAGGTGTGAATGACCATGTGTTTCGACGTCTCTTTGGCGAAGCGCTTCTATAATTAGATTTTTGACATCTTTTACAGCTCCCTCTACCATTCTCATTTGTGCCCGGGTTGGCATGAGCTCATTGAGTTCGGCGATTCTGGAGATCAACTCTGGAGTGTAAGTCGAATCCATCGAGTTAGAACTCGAAGATGCGCTTTCCGCGCCTGCCTTGCTCTGAACTGCAGACGCTGCAGTCACTTCATATAGTCGAATTCCGTCGGTAGACGGCACTTCTTTAGTCGTAAGAATGACGGCATTATTCCCAAGCTCTCGCTTCACAGCAGTAAGAGCATCTTTCATTGTAGTGGCTTCAAAACGACGTACCTGCATTTTGTCCTCCTAACTTTTTTAACTAAACAGTATTCTTCTTGACGAGTTTAGGCGATCTTTTCACGTTTCATGTCTGATGGAAGTATTGCAGTTAACTTCCACTTATACGAAATGGTGACGAGAGATCACTGATTCACAGCTTTAGAGTTTGGTTCATAGATTATTGTATCACGCCGCAATCAGTCTCAGTTAGTTTGTGAGCTACTTCTCATCGAGTTTGATTTAGCATTTAGACAAGGACATTTTTATAAAAGCAAATGATTGGGCAAATCTTCGTTATATTCTGGGCATATGTAATGATGAACGTACCTATATATTCTATTCCCTTGCCATCGTGTTATCGGTTTGATTCGACTTGATTGGTGGCAACAGATTTTTGCGGTATGATGAAAAATCAATTGTGTTAGGAGACACAACCGATTCATGTGACAAGCATTTACTCATAAAATTTCAACGATTCAAAAAAATCGGTTCGTTTAGGAGAAGCCAAAGTGACGAATATTTTTAAAGGGTCTTGCCTTTGTAAAAGAGTGACGTTTGAAATTGAGGGTGCCATGACGGCGTTCTATCTTTGCCATTGCTCAAGGTGTCGAAAAGTTTCTGGGTCAGCTCATGGAGCGAATTTGTTTTCACCGAGTGCATCAGTGAATTGGCTAGAAGGAAAGGACTTTGTGGCCAATTTTAAACTTTCCCAAACAAGATTTTCGAGGAGTTTTTGCCGTATCTGTAGTTCGGCTTTACCAGATGATACTCGTGGTGAATATTTAGTCGTACCTGCTGGTTCATTGGACTGTGATATTGAAATGAGACCTACTGGGCATATCTTTTGCTCCAGTAGAGCAAACTGGGATAATGACTTGGAGTCCATTCCTTCTTATGCTGAATTTAAATAGCTTTGTGGAGATTCATGCGCAAGTGACAGGTCTTGGTACATAGATTTATGGTTGATTAATAGTTGTTTTTTTCAAGTGAGGTTTGGATGACGAATTTGAATGTGATCATTAGAGTTTTTGTTTTGGTCATGCTCTTTGGAAATTTCACCGAACGCCTAGATGCGGTAGAGCCTAGACGCCCACTGCCAGGTAGGCGGCCATTAACAAAGATTTGGGAGTTGACTCAGGGATTGAGTGGGCCAGAAAGTAGTTTCTATGACCCCGGTTCAAATGCCATCTATGTTTCTAATGTCGCTGGAGATGCAACTGGAAAAGATGGTCTTGGTTGGATTTCAAAGGTCTCATTGGATGGCAAGATGTTGGAGGAAAAATGGGTGTCTGGCCTAGACGCTCCAAAAGGTATTCGAATTCATGACGGGAAGTTGTGGGTTTCAGACATAGATAGGGTTCATTGTATTGATCTCAAAAATCCAACAGAAAAGAAAACAATCATTATTGCAGACGCCAAATTTCTAAACGACATAGCCATAGACCCAACTGGAATTGTGTACGTGTCGGATATGATAACAAATCGAATTCATTCTATTTCGAACAACGTTTCGTCAGTGTTTGTGGAGGGTGACCAGCTTGAAGCGCCCAATGGGCTTTTGGTGCAGCCACCGTATTTGCGTGTGGTTGGGTGGGGTCAAGGTCTTCAACCTGACTTCTCAACAAAGAAGATGGGTAGCCTATACAATATAAATCTAAAAACTAAAAAGAAGAGCAAAGTTACAGATCCGTTTGGAAATTTGGATGGCCTAGAAGCACTAAATCCAAAGATTGGTGGGTTTATTGTATCCGATTGGATGAACGGGAATATTTATAGAACCACGAAATCATCTAAACCGATTCTGGTTTATGAGGGCCAACCTGGAACTGCAGATATTGGCCATGTTTCCAAAGAAGGCATTCTTTTGGTGCCCCAGATGAAGGCTAATATGTTGACTGCGTACAAAACTGATTTTTAACAGCCACCCCATTCCTTCAAAGACCAGGTGTATTTTGAAGGTTCGTGTTTAAACAGATTTTGCACTACATTGGATTGAGTCAATTGTAGGGTATAATGGTATAAAAAATTTTTTGGAGATTCCGTTTGAAAGTCCAAACAAAAGTGCCACATATTCATGGTTGGATATCTGTTCCATTTTTTACAATCACCTTTTTCGCAGTAGGCTTGATGATCCTATTTATGATGATAGGACACTATTTCGTTTTGGGATTTTCCCTCATGTTTGTTTCGTTTGGTCTCAATGTTGGTAGAATGTGGAGAGTGCGAGACGGCCTCTTAGAGAATCGCTTTCTTTTCTGGCCTCAATGGCAGACTCGAGTGTGTAATGAGGACGTCACTTTTTGGAGCACCCATAGCATGGACGGGACCACAAGAGTTCTATTCTTTACTCAAGATAATAAGAAAGTTGCCGCTGACGCCTACAATAGTGCTACAGAGAGATTGATGATGAAATTTGCTTATTCCTGCATAAATGCTCAACCTCAGGAGAGGCCCCAGTGGTTCAAGAATAAGATAAATCGATCCAATAGGCGTGCTGGAGTGATGCTAATTGCCGTGTCGATGGCTTTATTTGTTTTTGGGCCGGCCTCAGCTAGTGAGTCTAATCAAAGAGCTTTGCCTGTCATTGGATTTATTGTTTTGATTTTGGGTCTAGTCTTAGTTCGAAGTAAGCCGTTTTAGTGTCTAGCAGGCACAACAATTTACCTTTGGATTGGCGAAATCGTGGTACATTTTGTTGAGATGTCACTGTTATCGGTGTAGTCGTCAGAAATCACATTTGTCGATAGAAGGAAAATATGAATAAATCTTTACTTTTGAATCTGGCATTTGGTTTGTCCTTTTGTTTTTGGATGCTTCCTGCAAACGCCCAAGATCACAGGACTCACGTGCAAAAGATAGTAAAGAATTCTAAAGGTGCTGTGCCACTTTTGAAGCTTCCGATTGTTAAGCCCAGTACAACCATTGAGTTAAAGGACGGCCAATCTTTGACTCTTGAGGCCGTTGAAGTTAGGGAAAAAATAAAAGGCAAATGGGTTCGTCGTTTGGCTTACAACGGCATGATTCCTGGTCCGACTTTTGTTGCAAAGCAAGGATCAAAAGTATCTTTAACCTTGATCAATAAAACGGCGATTCCAACCACACTTCATTCACATGGCTTACGAGTGACTGATAGAAATGATGGCGTTGTGGGTGTTGGTCAAGATCCGATTTTACCTAATGGCCAGTTTACCTACGAATTGAAATTTCCTGATTTAGGTCTTCATTGGTATCA